>CBDURX010000141.1:0-5881 GCA_965369485.1 uncultured bacterium
GCGTCGGGTTGATGTGTGCCGTCAGGGCTGGGCCCGTCCTGTCTGTCCTGGGCGGTGCCGTGGCCCTGGGTTACTGCGTCAACCTCAAGATCCACGCCGGCCTGTTCTTCCTGCCACTCTTCGCTCTACTCCACCACCGGTGGGGATTCCGCGCCGTCCTGTTCTCTCTCGGGGGCGGATTCGTGCTGTTCCTGGCGCCCTTTCTCCTGCACCCCCAGGTGTCGGCGCGCAATTACTTCGTCTGGATCATGGAGGGCACACGGCACGGCCTGGATTTCTACACTTTCCAGACGACACTACGGCTGGCGCTGTTCCTGAGCCTGCCCACGCTGGTCTTCCTGCTGCCCGGATTCAGGGCCGCGGAGGCCCTGCGCCGGCAACGCAGGTATCTCCTGGCGATGCTTATCGGCGGCGTCCTGGTGCTGATCCTGGCCTCGAAACCGGGCGCCGGCCTGAACCACCTGATGCCGTTCATCCCGCTGGTGATGTTCGGCACCGCGAAGTTGCTGTCGTCCCTGAAGGAGCAGGCGGGGCAGTGGAGCCGGGTCTTCTCGGAGATGCGCCTGGGTGCAGCCGTGGCCATCGGTCTGGCCGCACTGATCACCGGTGGCGTCACCGAATACCGCAGCGTGCAAATGACCCGGAGCTACAACCTCCAGAGCCGGGAAATCACTCGGGACATCGAACGGATCCTGGCCGCCTACCCCGACCAGACCATCGGCATGGCCTATGGCGGGGAGGGTGAGCAGTTCCGGCTGACTTCCTACCGCCCGCTCTTGATATTCGCGGGACAGCCGATCTTGCTGGACGCGATCGCGGTGATGGAATCGGAATGCTCCGGCCGCCCCCTGCCGACGCAGACCTACGACGCCCTCGCTTCCGGCCGCATCACTGTCTGGCTGGTGCCGAAGCAGATGGAGCCGTTCCAGAAGCAGAACTGGTACCCCGGGCACAACGATATCTTCCCCGCGTCGTTCCGCAGACTGTTCCACGAAAAATACCGCTGCCGTGACCACTCGGAGTTCTTCGATCTCTGGTTCCACAACGGTGTGGTGGCTGAGGTAGGCTCGGTTCTAGATCAGGGTATTCTTGTCATGGTCGAGTAGGGCGAGAAGGAGGCGGAGATCGTGGTCGAACCCATCTCACCTCAGCCCGGCGCTCATCCCGGCCCTGGAGGAAGACGCTCTATAAGGCCGGAGAGATTGCAGGAAGCGCGTTCCTCGTCGCCCGTTGATCTTCCAACTTGCGAGACCAAAAAGCGCCGTGAGGCTCCGATCATGTCGGCGGCCTTATCCAATCGGGTCATATCCGCGGGGCCGGGTGATGTCGTGAGCTTGACCTCGACCGCCCATCGCTCCGGTCCAAGATCCAGGACGAGGTCCAGCTCGTATTGATCGCTGGTCCTGAAATAGTATGCTTCAAAAATACACCCCCGGGACGAGAGTTCCCCGATCGTCTGCTCGATCACATATCCCTCCCAGCTCGCGCCGACCCACGGTTGAGCGATCAAAGTGCGTTCATCGGGAACATTCAGCAGGGCATGGAGCAAGCCGCTGTCGCACCAGTAGACCTTGGGGCTCTTGACAAGCCGCTTGCGGATGTTGGCCTGGTAGGGTTGTAGCCTTCGAATCAGGAAAGCCCCCTCCAGGTAATCAAGGTAGCTGTTGACCGTCTGGTACGAAAGTCCCAGGCTTTGGCCCACCTGCGAGGCATTCCACGTCTGGCCGTGCACTGCCGCGAGCATGCGCAACAGGCGATCCGTTGTCTGGGGTTTTGCGGGGAATCCCCACATCGGCAGGTCTCGCTGAGCGAGCAGCGCCAGATAGTCCAGTTGCCAGCGAGGAAATTGTTTGGGCTCCAGCACACCGCCATCGGGGTAGCCCCCGTACAACCAACGGCACCCGCGCGAAGCCTTCGTTTTCAGCTCGGTCCAGAGAAACGGCGTCAGCTCGACTATCGCCAGACGACCCGCCAATGATTCGGAAACCTGGACCATGAGCGAGGGGGATACGGACCCCAGAATCAGGAAACGGCCCATGCGCTTCCGATCACGATCGATCGCCCCCCGCAGGCGGGTGAAGACCTCGGGCCAGGCCTGAGCCTCATCCAGGATCGCCAACCCCTTTCCGGCCACCACGGCATCCCATTCCAGGTCCAATCGCAGGCGCTCCTCCTCTTGCTCCAGGTCGAAATAGAACCCGCCCATGGACTGCGCCAAGGTGGTCTTGCCGCACTGGCGCGGCCCGATCAGGGCCACGGCGGGGTAGACTGCCAGACGTTCCAGGATTTGTCGCTTAACCCGTCGGGGAATCATACTTTGTATTATAGGATAAGATTTCTATTTTGCAAGAACATATTTGCTGATTATTAAGGATCAATTGACTCCATTGCCTTCGTAACTGCTTGTGGTATCTGAGACTCCCCCCAAGCCGCTTCGCCAATTCGTTGACCTTCGCCATGACCAAGGGGCCCACTACGCGTTGCGGGGCGGGAATTGCCCTTGCTTGGGATTGCAAATGGGAAAAGATCTGGGCCGATGGATTATCCAGGAGGGACAATCCAGCGTGGACTGACAATTTTGACTGCAGTGAAAATATGCCGCAGATATTTTTGACTTATGGTGAAATTGTCCGTATCATGTCCGCATGAAGAAAATCAGAAGATACCTCGTCTCGCAGGTCAAGAGCGACCTGGCCAGGAAAATGGTCTTCATCGCGGGCCCCCGCCAGGTCGGCAAGACCACCCTGGGCCTGGGCCTGCCGCGGGCGCAGGCCGGGTACCTGAACTGGGACATCCCCGAGCACCGCGAGCGGATCCTGCGTCGCGAGCTGCCCGCCAATCCCCTCTGGTTCTTCGATGAAATCCACAAATACCGATCCTGGCGGAATTATTTGAAAGGTCTTTACGACGGCAAGTCCGCTTCCCGGCAAATCCTGGTCACCGGCAGTGCCCGCCTCGATCTCTACCGCTACTCCGGCGATTCCCTGCAGGGGCGATATCATCTGTTGAGACTTCACCCTCTGTCCGTCGCCGAACTCGGCCTGAAGACTTCTGCCGACTTCGAGCAGCTACTGACCCTCGGCGGGTTCCCGGAACCCTTTTTCGGCGGAACCGAGATCGAGGCGCGACGGTGGTCCCGTGAATACCGCAGCCTCTTGATCACAGAAGAGATCACCAGTCTCGAGCGTGTCCAGGATCTGGGGAATCTCGAACTCCTCATGCTGCAGTTGCCGGACCTCGTCGGTTCGTTGCTGTCGATCAATGCACTACGCGAAGATCTCCAGGTGAGCCACAAGACAGCAGCACACTGGATCACGATCCTGGAGAAACTCTACTCTCTCTTTAGACTTTCCCCCTTCGGCAGCCCGAAGCTCCGTGCCGTCAAGAAATCACAGAAGCACTACCATGCCGACTGGACCCTCGTCCCGATGCGTGGACCTCGCTTCGAAAACCTCGTGGCCTGTCATCTTTTGAAATGGGTCCACTACCAGCAAGATACCCAGGGACGGGACCTGTCTCTGCACTATTTCCGGGACAGAGACGGCCGTGAGGTGGATTTCATCGTCGCCGAGAAAAACGAGCCCTTCTGGGCCATCGAATGCAAATGGTCGGCCGGTGAGGTAGACCGCAACCTGCGCTATTTTCGCAACCATTTTCCCCGGTGTGAAGCCTGGCAGCTCTTCGCCACCGGCACCAGGGACTTCCTGACACCCGAGGGGATCCGCGCCTGTCACGCCATCGAGTTCCTGAAGACGCTGATCTGACCCGGATCAACTCAGTACCCTGCCGCCTGACCGTCCTTGCGCGACTCCGAGGCACCGTAATAGACGTCCTGCTCTGCGTCGTAGAGAATCGCCTGGTAGCCGCCGTAGGAGCCGACGTTCCACCCCACCTGGTGCCCCATCTCACTCAACTCGCGCACTGTCTCGTAGGACACGCCGGTCTCGAGGTACAGGCGGCCGCCGCCGGTCATGACCTCGCCGGTGGGCTGGGACGAGCCGCTGTGCAAGATGCGCGGTGCGTCGCCGGCCTCCTGCAGGTTCATACCGAAGTCCACCATGTTCATGACGATCTGCACGTGAGCCTGGGGCTGCGTCGCGCCCCCCATGACGCCGAAACTCAGCAGCGGTTTGCCGTCATGCGTCACGAAGGCGGGAATGATGGTGTGGAAGGGACGCTTGCCGGGGGCGTAACTGTTCAGCTCTCCTGCCGCGAGATTGAACAGTTCACCCCGGTCCTGCAGGCAGAAGCCCAGGCCGTCCGGGCACATCCCCGAGCCCATGCCGCGGTAGTTGCTCTGGATCAGCGAGACCATGTTGCGATCCTC
This sequence comes from uncultured bacterium, assembly GCA_965369485.1. GTDB lineage: Bacteria > Krumholzibacteriota > Krumholzibacteriia > LZORAL124-64-63 > LZORAL124-64-63 > CBDURX01. The sequence goes on from CBDURX010000141.1 coordinate 4,328, forward strand.
ATCCGCTACGGTCAGGTAGACGGTCTCGCCCGCCGCGAGGGCCGGGTTGCCGGCCTCGTAGCTGCGGCCGGCGCGTTGAAGGTCGATCAAGGCACGCCGCCGGTCACCGTATTCCTGGGAAATGAGCTGAGCCACGGGGATCTCGCCGAAAGCGGGGTCGGCGTAGTACTTGGCCCTGTCGGCGAAGGCCAGCTTCTTGGCCTCCACGAAGCGGTGGATGGTGCCGGCGCTGCCGAAGCCCAGGCCGGCGATATCGTATCCTTCCAGGATGTTCAGGATCTGCAATACTGCGATACCCTGGCCGTTGGGTGGCAGCTCCCACACCTCCCAGCCACGGTAAGTGGTGGAAACCGGCTCGACCCACTCGGAATGGTGCGCTGCCAGGTCCTCGTAGCTCAGAAACCCGCCGTGGCGCTGCATGTAATCGGCGATGGTGCGGGCGATCTCGCCCCGGTAGAACACATCACGGCCGGAGCGGGCGATCTTCTCCAGGGTGTCGGCCAGGGGCGGGTTCCGCCAGATCTCACCCTTGCGCGGCGTCCGGCCGTCGCGGGTGAAGGTCTCGAGGAAACCCGGGTACTCCGCCCGGGCCGGCACGCTCAGTTGCCAGTAGTGGGCGATCAGTTCGCTGACCGGGAAGCCCTCTCGCGCGTACCGGATGGCCGGTGCGAGGATCGCGCCCATGGGTAGCTTGCCGAACCGTTCGTGCAGGGCGAACCAGCCGTCCACGCAGCCCGGCACGGTGACGGGCAACACTCCGTAAGGCGGCACCCTCTGCAGTCCGCGGCTCCGAAACTCCTCCAGGGTCAGGGAACGGGGTGAGCGGCCGCTGGCGTTCAGGCCGTACAATTTTTGTGTCGCGGCATCCCAGACGATGGCGAAGAGGTCGCCGCCCATGCCGCAACCAGTGGGTTCCATCAACCCCAGGCATGCGTTGGCGGCGATGGCCGCATCCACCGCGCTGCCGCCGGCTTGCAAGATGTCCAGCGCCACCTGTGTAGCCAGCGGCTGACTGGTGGCGGCCATGCCGTGGCGCGCGATGACCTCGGACCGCGTGGCGAAACTCCGGCCGGTGATGCGGTCGGCACTCTGCACCTCACGGTAGAGGATCAAGAAGAGAAGCATGCCCAGCAACAACAGTGCGAGCACGATGACTTTTTTCTTTTCCATCCGAGTCTCCCAGCTGGCAGCCACTCGTCATTATATTCCCGTCACGCTCAGTCTCGCAGCCCAGTCCCCTCTTGCCGCACCAACCGCTTGCCATCCTGCTTCAAACCCGCGCGCGCTGACAGATCCCGCAAGAAGGCCTTGCGGTGCGCCGGCGAGATGTAGATCCCCATCTTCGACCCCTCGTAAACGATGTGTAACCGATCCAGGGAGAGGGCCGGGCTGCTGATAGGATTGCGTCGCGGCTCGACTCTGCGGATCGCCTGTAAGGGAATGCGATGCCGATACGGGCCGCACCGCACCAGCAACTCCTTGTGTGTCAAAATGTAGCGCGCGCCGAAGAGGATCCAGATGCACAACACCAGGACAGGAACGGTGCAGAAAATA
>CBDURX010000142.1:0-5858 GCA_965369485.1 uncultured bacterium
TGGACCAGGCCGGCGAGCGTACTGCGTTCACGAGCTCGGGCCGGAACGTGGTGGTGTACGCCAACGGTTTCGAGGTGGAAAGCTACGTCCCGGGCGGCGAGCGCATGGAGATGTCCGGCACCTCCATGGCGTCGCCCAACGCGACCAATCTGGCCGCCAAGCTCATCGCCACGCAACCGGCGCTGACGCCGGAACAAACCATCGTGCTGATCAAGCAGGGCGCCGACAGCCTGCCGGATCAGCCGGATCTGCTGCTGATGAACACGCAGGCTTCGTTGACCATGCTGCGCAAGCAGTCCTAGCGAACCCGGGACAATGCGGGCCAGCCTTTCACGTGAAAGCGGGCGACCACACGGTCGCCCGCTTTTCTTCCTCGCTACGGACCTTCATGAATAATGCGGCCTAGGCTCAGTCCACTACTTCGGTGTTGGGGTAGAAGCTGCTCCAGGCAAACCAGTAGGCCGTGCGGACCAGGAGCTCTTCCAGCACGCTGCCCGCCAGCTCGCCCTCCCGGCAGACTCCCGTCGTCAGGTCCCAGACCGATTCCGTTTGCTCGTCCCTGATCGCGCCGGATTCGCCGGCGCCCTCTGCCCGGCGGAAACGGAGCACTGTGTCGCCGGCCCGGGCCACGAAGGCCCGTACGCCGCCGTCGGCGGTGCGGTACACGACCAGCGGCTCGTCCGCCAGGACGCTGTTCACCACCTCGCCGGACGAGAGCCTCTCATCGGTGACGGCCAGGGCGAAAGGTCCGTGGGTGAGGCCGTGCACCTTGCTCTTGCCCGGCAATCGCTCTCGCAGCCACTCACTGCGGAACATTCCCGTGCGCTCTGGGTCCTCGAAGTAGGAAGCATAGCGGGAGGAGCGGATCGCGGCTTTCTTGCGCAAGACGTCACTGTCGGGGTGCTCCCGCAGCCACTCACTCCAGGTGGTTTGCACCGAGGGCAGCTGCTCCAGGTGCTGGCCCTGCAGCTGACCGTCCAGCGCCTTGCCGGTGATGTGGCTCCAGAGACTGCCGGTCTGCTCGTCCTGCATGATCAGGCTGTTGCGCCACAACTTGCCCGAGACGATGAAGGTCAGGGTCTGGTCGCCGACCTGGCGGGCGTGGACCACGCCCGTGTGGCAGAGGGGTCACCAGGTGGCGGCAATGGCCACACCGCCCAGGACGTCGTTGACGATCTCGTGACTGTCCAGCTGCCACATGGAGTAGGCCCGCGCCTTCCCATCGATCACCATGCCGATGACCGGCTCGTGCGGCGACATCTGGTCGGCCGCGTCCTGGCCGCGGAGGAACTCCGGGTCGCTGATGGCGGGGATGGCGCCCGGCGGCAGGACTGTGTACATGGGGTTGCCGCCGAACGTCCCGTAGACCTCGGCGTCTCGCTGAGCGAAGACCGCCGCGCTGGTCCAGGCCAAGAAACCGAGGCAGGCCAGGACGAATGGAACACCGGCGCCAGCTGCCCGGACGACCGGTCCGGCTTTACGGCGTGAGGTTGGACCATGAATCATTTTCCAGCTCCTCAACGGAAGAGAGCTTTCACGCCACCCCAGGTGGCCACATTCTCCACCGGTGTCGAGGTTTCGTCCAGGACGGTTTCGATCACGTCGATGATGCCGTTCTGGTCGAAGCCGACCTGCTTGTAACGCAGATTCATCTCACGGTCGATGACAGTGTTGTAGGGTATCCCGCCGAATTCCTCGTACAGCTGGAACAGGGCCCAGTCGGGGGCGAGCCAGATGTGGTAGCTGACCTCGTTGGCGGCGGCCCAGCCCTGGACCAGAGGGAGGGGCTCCATGATGTCCACTGCGATGACCGTGACACCACGATCCTGGTATACCTGCCAGATGTTGTGTTCGAGGGCGTAGGCCTCCTCGTTGCACCCGGGGCACCAGGTGGTGAAGAAGTTGAGAAGGATGATCTCCCCGAGGTGATCGTACAGGGAGACTACCGTCTCCGTGAGATCGGGCAGGGTGAAGTTCTCGATAGTGTCGCCGACCTCGTAGACAGCCAGTGCTGCAGCCGGTATCAAGAGGGCGGTCAACAAGGTTGTCAGCACGCCGGCGTGAACGAATCCTTTCATGATTTCACCTCGTTTTTCCCGCTCCCGACTAACGCAGGAGCGTCATCTTGTGATTGACGACCTCGTCGCCTGCCTCCAGAAGAATGAAATAGATCCCCGACGAAAGCAACTTGCCGCCGTCGTCCAGCCCATCCCAGTGCCGTACGTGTTGACCGGCCAGCAAGGGCTCGGCCCGAATCAGGTGACGGATAGCGCGGCCCTGTGTGTCGTAGATGGTCATCTGCACGATCTGGTCGCGAGGGAGGTCGAAGCGGATGAGGGTGCGCGGGTTGAAGGGGTTGGGTTCATTGCCCAGACGCAGGGTCAGGCGGGGCAGTTCCGCCACGTCCGTGGGATCCCCCCCGACACCCTGCAACGGTATCTCTACCAGCGGCTGGCCCGGATCGTTGCTCAAGAGCAGGAGCGTGTCCTGCCGTGGTCCAAGCACCGCAGGCGTGAAGGTCACCAGCAGAGCGCGCGTGGCGCCCGGCGGTACCAATATTGCGTTTATGTTGACCGAGAAATCCTCCGTGCCGGTGGTAATGGAATGGATCTGCAGGTCGCCTGCCCCTGTGTTGTCAACGTTCACGAGCTGGCTCTGGCTCCGACCCAGGAGCACGTCCCCGAAGTCCAGGCTGGCGGGAGAGACGGCGATGCCCGCGCTGTTGCCGAGCAACCCGTCGATGACCATGGTCATGGCCTCCGGGTCGTACTCGGTCCGGATATAGGCGATGTAACCGTTCTGGTCGATGATGTAGTCCAGGGGGAAGGGCGAAGTCCCCCCGGTCTGGCGGTACAGGCTGTAGACATTTTCGGTGTCGAGCAGTACGGGAAAGGTCACCTGGAAAGCATCCACGAAGACCAGCAGGTCTTCCAGCGGATCAGGACCGACGTTGACACCGAGTACCTGCACGTCCTGCCCCTGGTACCGTTGCCAGATGGCCGATTCGAGGTCCGAAAACTCCGGACCGCATACCGGTCACCAGTTGGCGAAGAAGGCCAACACCACGACCTTGCCGCCGAATTGCCAGAGTGTGTATAGGTCGCCATTCAGGTCCGCCAGGGTGAAGTTGGGCGCCTGTTCACCAATATCGAGGTACGAGGGGTCGTTGTTTCCGCTGACCGGGAAGGACACCGGCTCCTCATCTGTGTCATTGCTGTGAATCCTGATGAATGTCGCGTCGTAACCCTCGTCACTGTTGACGTAACGCAGACCGACTTCCTGGCTTTCACCCGGTTGAAGCGTGAAGCTGGTCGGCGGCAGGATGACAAAGCTCGTGTTGAAGCTCGCGATGTCAGTGATTTGCAAAATGCCACCACCCGTGTTGGTCACCGTGAACGTGGTGTCCACCGCGGTGCCCGTCGGCACTATGCCGAAGGCGATCTCGTCGAAGGGCAGATCGATGTCCCCGGTAAGGGTGGGACCAAACTCATAAATGCGGAAGCGGGACCAGTCGTTCACATAGACCATGTCCCCCGCGGCGGCTAATCCCATGGCGCGAACCGGCGTGTTCTCCCACCCGATCCGGAAGGGGCTGGTGGGAATGCTGATATCGACCACCTCGATGTCGTCCCAGTCGGCGATGAACATCATATCGCCCACGGCGTCCACGTTTATGGCCAGACCGGAGCTGTTGTAATTCCCCAGCCACTGGGCGTTCAGAGAGTTGCTGATGTCGAAGAGGTCCACGCCGGCGCTGCCGCAAGCCACCAGGGCCAGATCGCCCGCAAGGGTTACGTCCGCGGCGGCACCGGAAGTCGCCAGGGAATAGAGGAAGTCGGGCGCCGCAGGCATGCTGACATCAATGACCGCCAGCCCACCAACGCCGTCGGCCACGTAGGCAATGCCGTCCCGCACCACCAGGTCCCAGCTGTTGGTTAACCCCGTGTATTCCGCCACGGTCAGCGGTGCGGCTGGATTGGTGATGTCCATGATCTCGATGCCGTCGGCATGCCGCGCGGCGTAGAGGTAGGAGCCGTCGATGGTCATGCCCTCGTAGGACATGCCGGTCTGACCATGCACTTGTACCAGGTAGGGAAAGGCCTCGTCACTGATGTCGATGACACTCATGAGGTCTTCGCGCCCACCCCCGTAGGCGTGGGCCACGCCCACCACCCCCCGATAGAAACGATTGTAGGGATGGCCCGGCGGCTCGTAGCGACCGATGAACCACGGGTTGGTCGGAATGGTGATGTCGATGATGACGAAGCCGCCTACGCCGAAGAGATAGGCACGGTTTTCGCCGAGCTCCACATCCTGCAGTTCGACGAAGAAGAAGGGTGAGAATACGCCCACCGAATTTATCATGTCGTCGGCGCGGGTGAGAACTGGTGGCAGCACGGCAATGAGGAGTGAAAGCAAGAACACCAGTCCGACCCACCGGAGCGCCGGGTATTGAACAATTCCCTTCAATTCCACGGCAGATTCCTCCTGGCATGGGACATGGATGACACTATAACCCGGGTATAATCCGGGTTAACCCCTGCCGCTGGGGCAGGGACGGATTTCCAAGTTCATTATGGCAAGGCCTCGCGAGGCTCCTCGTTGTCACATGGTGAAAGTTAGTGATCCAGGAGGACCATTTCTTACAGCTTGGTTTTGACCCCGGGTAGGCCTTAGGTATACTCGCGCGGCCACTCTCAGGGGATGGCTTTATTGATGGAGGTGGGAATGAGCGCAGATATCCGGCTGACCACCCGCCTGGGCCGTAACAACTGCCCGGTGATTGTAACGGAGCACGGCCCTCGCAGGCTGAGGTCGCAGCTGACACCGCTGGCCCGGCGCCGCGTGGCACTGCTCACGGACCGCAACGTGGCCGACCTGCACCTGGAGCGGTACCGGACTATTCTGCCCGAATGCGTCGAGATCGTGGTCCCGCCCGGCGAACGTTCAAAATCCCTGCCCTCCGCCCGCCGGATCTACCAGACTCTGCTGGAAAATCATTTCGGCCGGGACGACCTGCTGGTCGCTGTGGGCGGCGGCGTGGTCACCGATCTGGGCGCCTACGTGGCCTCCACCTACAAGCGCGGCATGGAGTGCTGCCTGGTCTCCACCACCTTGCTGGGCTGCGTGGACGCCGCCATCGGCGGCAAGAGTGGTGTGAACCTGGGCCGAGCCAAGAACGCCGTGGGGTGTTTCTGTGTCCCCCGCGCCGTTATACTGGACATCGTCGCCCTGGACAGTCTGCCGCGGCGGCGGCTGAGCGAAGGGCTGGTGGAAGCCTACAAGACGGGTCTGGTGTTCGCTCCCCGCCTGGCCGGGCTGATCCAGCGTGAGGCGTCTTCCCTGCTGGCCGGCCACCGGCCGCGAGGTCGGCACTTGGACAGGCCGCTGTTGACCGAGGTGGTCGCCATGGCGGCGCGGGCCAAGAGTGCGGTGGTGGCCAAGGACTTCCGGGAAAGCGGCCTGCGGCGGATCCTCAATCTCGGCCACACCTACGGGCACGCCCTCGAGGGCTGTCATGGGTATCGTCTCAGCCACGGCCGGGCGGTGGCCCAGGGCCTGCAAGTGGCACTGCAGCTGTCCAGCGACCGCGGCCTGCTGACGGCAAGAGACGCCGATCGTCTCGAGGCTACCTTGTGGCAAATTTCCCCATACAAAAGTGTATGGCCCCCCTTGGATCAGATCTGGGAGGTCATGTTAAACGACAAGAAGATCAAAGCGGGGAAGCTGGTCTTCGTGCTGCTGGCCGGGGTAGGTAAGGCGGTGTGCGTGGAGGATGTGACGCGGCGGGAGCTGGCGAGGATTCTCGCGAATATCAAACGAAGAGGGAACCCTCGCGGGGTTCCCTCTCGTGTTGA
>CBDURX010000143.1:0-5854 GCA_965369485.1 uncultured bacterium
CCGTGAGTTTCTGCGCAAGAACGGCGATGCCATCTGGTTCCGCGGGTTCTGGGAAGAAGGTGGGAACATCATGTTCGACCCGGAGGTCAAGTACCAGGAGTTGCCCTGGACTGTCACGACCTGGTCTGGTTCGTCCACAATCTCGTTTGATACACAGACCGCTGACATCGACTACGCGGGAACCACGGAGGGCCAGGAGACACTGGTCTTCGATACCGGGGACCCCGACACGCCCTTGCTCATCTGGGAGAATTGCTGGAAGAGCATTCTCGACCACGAGCTCAGCGTGGAGGGCATGACTTTCAGTACAGGCTCGGACACGATCTGGTACGCGCCGGGCGTGGGGATCGTGCGGAAGTTCACCGGCGAGACGGAGTACGACTTGGAAGGCGTGCCAAGCTTCTTCGTCTGGCAACAGCGCTTCCTGCAGGAAATCGACATCTCGCCGTAGCCAGGCGCCGGGAACCGGCCCTGGCAGCCCGGGTTGCGGGCCCTGGCCATAGACGGACGGGACGAGCCTACGGTAAGGCCGCGGCGACCACGCCGCGGCCTTACTTTTAGGAAACGTATCTCTCGGGCCTACTCACTCCTGATGATCGTCCCCGCCTCCTCGGCGAGGATCTTCTCCAGGTCCGACAGAGCCCCGATACCAGTCGGCCGGCCGGTCCGGTGTGCGAAGTCGCAGGCGGCCTCGACCTTGGGTCCCATGGAACCTGTGGCGAAATCGTGTGCCTCGATCTCACTGCAGGTGGCGCGATGTATCGCCCGTTCTCCGGGCCCGCCCCAGTCGACATAAACAGCGTCCACGTCGGTAGCCATGATCAGGAAGTCCGCCTCCAACTCGCGCGCCAGCAGCGCCGAGGCGCGGTCCTTGTCGATGACCACCTCGGCGCCCTGCAGTACGCGGCCCTCCAGGTACATTGTCGGAATGCCGCCGCCGCCGGTGCAGATCACGATGACGCCCTTCTCCAGCAGCCACTTGATGGGCCTGATCTCGAAGATGTGCTGCGGCATCGGCGAGGGGACGACCCGCCGCCACTCCTGGCCGTCCAGCGCCACATTCCAGCCCTTCTGCTGCGCGAGCCGCTTGGCCTCCTCTTCCGTGAAGACGGGGCCGATGGGCTTCGTCGGGTTGGCGAAGGCAGGATCGTCGGGATCCACCTGGACCATGGTCAAAATGGTGGCAAAAGGCTGCTCGTAGGGGAGAAGGTTGCCCAGTTCCTGCTCGACCATGTAACCGATCATCCCTTCCGTCTGCGCTCCCAGGACATCCAGGGGATACGGCTCCACTTCCTGGAAGGAATCGGCCTGCATGGCCAGCAGGCCGACCTGGGGTCCGTTGCCGTGGGAAATGACCAACTCGTGGTCGTGGGCCAGGGGGGCGAGAGCCTTAGCGGCGATTCTCACGTTCTGCCGCTGGTTCTCCGCAGTCATCTCCTGACCGCGCTTCAGCAGGGCGTTGCCACCGAGGGCGACGACGACTCTCATGCCGGTCCTTTCATCGCTATGTGGACCCAGGAATCAACCTCACGGCCGCAACGCCGCCAGCTCTTCTTCCACCAGACCCTGGATGAGCGGAACCTTGTACCCGTTCTGGTCCAACGTCTCGGCGTTAGCAACCGCCGCTGCAGCAGCCCGGGAGATGGTGCCTTCGTCCAGGCGGTTGCCGGCGACGACCCTCTCCGCTTCCCGGGAGCGCCAGGGGACGGGAGCGGCACCGCTGAGCACGATCCGGGCCGAGACGACCTTCCGGCCGCGAAACTGCAACGCCAGCGCCACGCCTGCCAGGGCGAAATCCCAGGACCTGCGCGCCCTTACCTTGCGGTAGCTGCTGCGCAACCCCGGGGGCGGCGGCGGCAACAGGATCTCCGTAACGATCTCGCCCGCCTCCAACACAGTCTCGCGCGTCGGGTCCATGGCCGGCAGAACATGGAAGTCTTCCAGCTTCACCTCGCGTCTACCTCGCGGACCGGTGATGCGAGCCACGGCGTCGAGGGCCACCAGGGCCGGCGCTGTGTCCGAGGGGTGCACGATGCAGCACTCGTCCGCGCCGAAGATGCAGTGGTACTGGTTCTCGCCATTGATCGCGTAGCAGGTATCGCCACCCTTGCGCAGGCAGTGGAACTCGCCGCGGTAGTACCAGCAGCGAGGTTTCTGGCAGATGTTCCCGCCCAGGGTGCCCTGGTGGCGCAACTGGGGACTGGCCACCTCGGCGGCAGCGTCGGCCAGAGCCGCGTACCGCTCCTGGACGGCCCCGCTGGCGGCCACCTCGGCGATGGTGGTCATGGCACCGATGCGCAGGCCGACACCGGCATTCTCGGTGATACCTTGCAGCTCTTCGAGCCCACTGATGCTGACGACCTTGGCGGCGCCGAAGACCTCGTCGCGCAGGCAGCCGAGCAGGTCGGTGCCGCCGGCGTGCAACCGGGCGCCCTTGGTGGCCAGGTGGTCGACGGCCTGTCGGAGAGACTCGGGGCGTACGTAGGAAAAGTTGGACGTCATGGCCTAACCCTCCTCGCGTTTGGTGGCGAGCAGCCGGCTCAATTGCAACGGGGTGATGGGTGTCTCGGTGATGCGAACACCGGTGGCGTCGTACACGGCGTTGGCGATGGCCGCCGCCGTGGGTATGGTCACCGGCTCACCCAGACCCTTCGCGCCCGTGGTGTTGGCCTCCGGATCGTCCAGCTCGACGGGCAGGGACGTCACTTCCGCCGGCACATCCAATGCCGTGGGCAGCTTGTAGTCTTGCCAGTTTCTGTTACACATCTTACCTGTCTGTGTGCGATCCAGCACGCGGGCCTCAGTCAGGCCGAAGCCGATACCCATGGTGATGCCACCGTGGACCTGGTTGTCGAAGGTCATGCGGCCCAGCACCCGCCCGCTGTCGTGGGCGCCCAGGAACCGCAGGATCTCGATCTCGCCGGTCTTGGTGTCGACCTCCAGTTCGCAGAATTGGGCAGCGAAGGGACAGACGGCCTTGCCCTCGACGTTGGGCCCCCGGTATCCGACGCCAACCACGAGTCCACGGCGCCGCAGGCCGCCGATCTCCGCGATGGGGAACCGTGTGTCCGGGTCGCTTCTGACGACGATCTCCTCACCCCGGTAATCCAGGTCCGCGATGTCGATGCCTTGCTCCTCGGCCACCATCTCCAGCAGCTGCTGCTTGACCTTGATGGCCGCGTCACGCACGGCCGGCGCCTCGGTAGGCACCGTCTTGCTACCACCGCTGGGGGTGGCGAACTGGGTGGTGCCGGTGTCCGCGTTCTCGATCTGTATGGTGCCGGGATGGATGCCCAGTTCCTCGGCCACCACCATGGCCATCACGGTCTTCGTCCCGGTGCCGATGTCACTGGCGCCCAGGTTCAGGTTCACGCTGCCGTCCCGGAACAGCTTCACCACGATGGTCGCGGGCGGCCCGCCGGCCCCGGCGACCCAGAGGCAGGCACCCATGCCGACGCCGCGCTTGACGGTTGCGTCGCTCCGGCGGGACCGGGTAGACTCGCGGCGCGCTTCTTCCCAGCCGAATGCCCTGGCGCCCTCCTCGATGCACGCTTTCAGACCGGTGACGGTGTAGGGTGGGTTGCCCTCGCGAGCCTGGCTGGTGGCCGGCACGTTCTTCAGACGCAGCTGCAGCGGGTCCAGGCCGATCTCTTCGGCCAGGGCATCCATCATCTGCTCCAGCGCCCAGGCGCCCTGGGGGTGACCCGGCCCGCGCATGGGCCGCGCCGGCCCCGAGTTGACGTATACGTTGGTCAGCTCGGTGCGAACATTGGGGCAGCTGTACAGATCCTTGACCAGCCAGTCCAGCAGTCCGACCCCTCGGGCGGAGTAGGCGCCGCCGGAGCCGCTGCCGGATAGCTCCAGGGCCGTGAGTGTCCCGTCCCGCTTGATCCCGGCCTTCAGTATCATGTTGTTGGCAGGACGGTTGCCGACGCAGAGAAAGGTCTCTTCCCGGCTGAGGAACAGCTTCACCGGCCGGGCGGTTTTAGCCGCCAGCAGCGCGGCAATGACACTGTACTTGCCCGGCTGCAACTTGCTGCCGAATCCGCCGCCAGCGTAGTTGCCGATCACCCTCACCCGCGAGGCAGGCAGGCCGAGGATGCGGGCCACCCAGGACTGCACGCCGTAGACTCCCTGAGTGGACTCCCAGATGGTGAGGTTTTCTCCTGCCCAGCTGGCCACGCAACCGTGCAGCTCCATGGGTGTGTGCAGCTCGGCCTCGGTGCGGTAGGATTGCTCCCGGACCACGTCCGCCGCGGCGAATCCAGCCGCCACGTCGCCGCGCTCGTACACTTCCGGTTCGCTGACCAGGTTGCCATCTTCGTGCACCTGGGGCGCGCCGTCGAGGAGCGCATCCCTCTCGTCCGCCACGAACGGCAGGAGCTCGTACTCCACGGCGATGGCCTGCAGGGCGTCGCGGGCCTGATACGGCGTCTCGGCGGCCACGGCGGCCACGGCTTCCCCCTCGTACCGGCAGGTGGAGTCGAACAGCTTGGGTCGGTGCCCGCTCCTCTCCATCCAGTGAACATCGGCTTCCGGGGTGGAGGCATCGATCACCGCGTGCACGCCCGGTAGTTTGGCTGCCTGGCTGGCGTTCACCTTGCGCACGATGGCGTGAGGATGGGGGCAGCGCAGGATGGCGCCGTAGAGCATGTTGGGCAGGACCAGATCCGAAGGAAAGACGGCTGAGCCGCTCAGCCGCTCGTAGCCGTCCACCCGGGGCAGCGGTTTGCCCACCACGTTGGTCTCACCCCAGGGTTCGGGCGGTTCTCCCGGCGGCGGCGTTTCGGGGATCTCGAGATCCTGCTCGTAGTAGAGTCCTTCGTCGCTCATGACCCACCCCCTTGCCGCTTCAACTCGGCGGCGCGCCGGGCGGATTTAAAGATGTTGGGATAGGCACCGCACCGGCAGAGGTTACCGCTGACCCCCCGGCGTCTCTCGGGGAGGGAGGGTGTGGGGTTGGCGCGCAGCAGCCCCTCCACGGCCACGATCTGGCCCGGGGTGCAGTACCCGCACTGGTAGCCGTCGTTTTCCAGGAATGCCTGCTGGACCGAGCCCAGTTTCTCCCCAGCCATGAGCCCCTCCAGGGTGGTGATCTCGTGCCCTTTGGCCTCCACGGCCAGAGTCAGGCAAGCGTACTGTGTTTGTCCATCCATGAGCACCGTACAAGCCCCGCACTCACCCCGGTCGCAGCCGACCTTCGTGCCGGTCAGGCCCAGCTTCTCACGCAGGACGAACAGCAAGGACCAGCGAGGCTCGACCAGGAGGCGTCGCTTGCGGCCGTTGACCACCAAGGTGATCTTGGCCATCGCCTCGGGTTCGAGCTCCTCCGCTGCGGTGGCGGTCTGGGTGACCGGGCTGGTCGCGGCGGCCACGGCCACCGTCCCCGCACCTATGGTCTTCAGAAACCCCCGGCGGGTCATCCCTCCCTTGCAACGACACTCCTTCGGATCGTGATCATCTTTCATGGCTACCCCCAGGCCCTAAGGCAATGGTGAGATCTGGCTGGTGCCGGCAGATTACCACATGTTGGGCGGCCAAGGGGAGATCGGAACCGTTCGCCCGAACGATCGGGTGCACGGTGGACATGTCGGGCCCTGGGTATCGATGACTCGACAGATCGGTGCGTGAGTGTCGTTGATGAACTTCAGACCCTTACAAATTATAAGTCTATAACATTATAATTAATATTATAAGCTTTAAAGCTTATTTATCAGAGGGCCCAAATACCCCTGTGTGTGTCCCATGCCGCCCATTTTCCGGGAATCCACCTTCCCGGCGACTCACCGTATTGCAATGTTTCGCAATGACTTATCAATTCAGGGCACCAGATTGCAGTTGGATGCGTCGCCCC
>CBDURX010000144.1:0-5850 GCA_965369485.1 uncultured bacterium
AACAAATGTCACCCTCCTTGGCATACTCGGCGCGGTACCAGCACTTCGCAGCAGCCTGTTGACGCCAGACTCTCCAGCGGCGCTCTTCCCTGGTTGGATCCGCCTGGCTTGCATTGCGGCGGTCAAAAGACAAAACTGCCTTGACCGCGGACCCGGCTCCCGTGCCGATGGTCCGCCGTTCCCTTGACCTGTCCCCTCCGGCCCCCGCAGTGGTGGCGGCGAAAACATGTTCCAGAACACTGGAACAGGCAGCACAATCATAGCACTCTCCGTCGAGGCGGCAATCAGGTAATGTCTCTCCGGCCAGAGACCGCTCCCAATCCTGGAGCAGAAACTCCTTGTCCACGGCAGCGGCCACGCTGTCCCATGGCAGCGGATCCGCGGGGTCACGTGGCGCCAGATAGGTGGCGGGATCGACTCCCACGGCGGCGAAAGCCTGCCGCCAGAGATCGGGCCGAAACCATTCCGTCCAGCCGTCGAACCGCGCGCCCAAACACCAGGCTTGCAGGAGAGCCTCGCCCACCTTGCCATCACCGAGACCCATCAGGGCCTCCATGGCGGAGACCTCCGGGTCCCGCAGGCTGACCTTGACACGCAGATGGCGCAGCTGCTGCTCCAGGTAGCGGTTTCGCCGCTCCATTTCCGCCTGTGTGATCTGTCCCGCCCACTGGAAAGGCGTGTGCGGCTTCGGCGCGAAAGGAGAGATGGAGACCGTCACCTGGCTGCCCCCGCGCGGAGCCACCGCGACCACCTTCGCCACCAGATCGACCAGTTCATCCAGGTCACTATCAGTTTCGGTAGGGAGACCGGTCATGAAGTAGAGCTTCAGCTTCTTGGCGCCGGCAGTGAATGCCTGCCGCGCCGTCCGCAGCACATCCTCTGCCGTGACTTGCTTGTTGATCACGTCCCGCAACCGTTGACTGCCCGCCTCCGGGGCAAAGGTGAAGGTGGGTGGGGCCTCCTGAGAGATCCACTCATAGAGATCCTCGGACAGTGAGTCGACCCTCAGGCTCGGCACGACCAGGTTGGTTCGGCTACCGCGTAACGGGGCTTGGATGCCCGCCACCGCCGCGGCGAGCCCGCTGTAATCGGAGGTGGAAAGCGACAGGAGGGATAGCTCGTGCCAGCCACCGTGGTCGATCCCTGTGACAGCTGCCTCGACCAGAGATGAAATGTCCCGTTCCCGCACGGGACGATTGATCATGCCCGCCTGGCAAAAACGGCACCCCCGGGCGCAGCCGCGCATGATCTCGAGGCTGAGGCGATCGTGTACCGGCTCGATGACCGGTACCAGGTCGTCCGGTGGTGCGTACTTGTTCAGATCGGCCAGAACCCGGCTGCGTACGCGGCCACTCCCCGGGCGCCATGCGCCCTCCAGAGCCGCCAAACGTTCGCACAGTGCAGCCCGGTCACCACCATCCTGCCGGACGGCATGGACGGTGGTTACCAGATCCACCACCGCCTCCTCGCCGTCCCCCAGAAAAACCAGGTCCACGAACGGGGCGATGACATGCGGGTTGAGAGTGCAAGCCCCGCCGGCGACGATCACCGGGTCGTCTTCATTGCGGTCGGCGGCCAGCAGCGGGATGCCGGCCAGATCCAGCATCGTCAACAGGTTGGTGTAGGTCAGCTCGTAACAAAGCGAGAACCCGATGGCGTCGAACTGGCGCGCTGGGCGACGGGACAACAGCCCGAACAGCGGCATTTCCTCCCTTCGCATCCTATCTTCCATGTCCGGCCAGGGTGCGAAGGTGAAATCGGCGACAGCCTGGGGGTGATGATTAATCTGTGAAAACAGCACGCGCAGTCCCGTGTGGGACATGCCGATTTCGTATGCGTCGGGAAAAGCCAGCAAGATCTTGGCGCGATCTGGTCGCCAATCGGGACACGGCGCACCCAGTTCGCCGCCAATGTAGCGGGCGGGCCGGCTCACCAGGGGCAGAACACGGCTGGTCAGTACCTGGCTCAGAACCTCGGGGTCATCGAATTTTCCATCCGGGCTGTAACCGCGGCCCGGTCCTGAATCCATGATGTCTCTATCCAATTCACGACGTCTCGCGAGGCACGGGAGGGTCGGGGATCTCCCGCGTTTCCGTGAGCACGTCCAGGATATTCTTCTCGAAGTGTTCTTCGAAAGAGAGTGGATAATCACCCGTGAAGCAGGCTGTGCAATAGTGGTCTTCTTCCGTGGCAGCTTCGAGGAGCCCTTCCAGGGAGAGATACTGGAGGGAATCTACCCTCAGATATGTTGCGATCTCCTCGACCGTGTGACTGGAAGCGATCAGTTCTTTGCGCACCGGCGTGTCAATTCCGTAATAACACGGATTGGTGATGGGAGGCGAGGCGATACGCAGGTGAACCTCCGCAGCGCCGGCGGCGCGGATCAGCTTGACCAACTTGCGCATGGTGGTCCCGCGAACGATGGAGTCGTCGACCACCACGACCCGCTTATCTCTTACAACTTCCCCGACCGGGTTGAATTTAATACGTACCGACATGTCCCGCACCTTCTGGGCGGGCGAGATGAAGGTGCGTCCGATGTAGTGGTTGCGGATCAAGGCCAGCTCGAAGGGGAGGCTAATGGCCCGGGCGTAGCCGAGGGCGGCTGTGTTGCTGGAGTCAGGTACTGCACAGACCAGGTCTGCCACGGCGGGATGTTCCCGGCCGAGGATCTCTCCACAGCGGCGGCGGACCCTCTCGACATTCTGGCCGAAGACTATGCTGTCGGGACGGGAGAAATAGACATGCTCGAAGATGCACCGACGCTCCGGTCCGCGTGCAGCGATGCGCCGACTACTGAGCTCGCCCGTGCCCAAAACCACCATCTCGCCTGGCTCGATTTCGCGCAGGTACTCTCCACCGATGATATCCAGCGCGCAGCTCTCCGAGCAAACAACGTAACTGTCCTTGAACCGTCCCAAACATAGCGGCCGAAAACCAGGGGGATCTCGGGCGGCAATGAGATGATCCTTGGTCAATACCAGCAAGCTGTATGCCCCCTGGACTTGAGGCAAGGCTTCCGCCAGGGCATCCGGCAGTGTTTCGGCCCGGCTACGAGCCACCAAGTGCAGGATGACCTCGGAATCGCTGGTAGTTCCGAAAATGGAGCCATCCCTTTCCATCCGGCGACGCAAGACGACTGCATTGATGAGGTTTCCGTTGTGGGCCAGAGCCATGGACCCGCGGTAAGAAGAGACCTGGATCGGTTGGGCGTTCTTGAAATTCGAAGTGCCGGTGGTGGAGTAACGAACGTGTCCGATGGCGCTGGTGCCTCCCATGGACTTGACCGTCGCCTCGTCGAACACGTCTGCCACCAGACCCATCCCCTTCTTGGTGGCCAAGGTGTAGCCGTCGGCGGCGGAGATGCCGACACTTTCTTGCCCACGGTGTTGGAGGGCATGCAGCGCCAGACTCGCTACCTCGGGCGCACCTGCGCAGCCGGCAATGCCCACGATGCCACACTCTTCTTGCCAGTGCCGGTGCCGCCTCATGAACGCCTCCCGTGTACGAAGCTAGCTCACGCCGCGCATGGAGTGATCTCCTTGGAGTGCCAGCCGCCAACCCTGCATGTGGGGATTCACCAGCAACCCCTCCTTGCCACTGCGGGTCACGGCGAGACGGTCCGCCAGGGCGAGGGGATCCTCATCCTCAGGACGCAGGAAAATACGCCACAACACCCCCGCCAGCAACACTCCCTCCTCCCCGAGGGGATAAGCACAAACGTCGACGGCGGCGATGTCTTCGCGGGGGCTGCCGAGCAAACGGTCGTAGAGATCGAGTGTGGCCTCGATGAGATCGGTTCCACACGGATTGCCCGGCCAGCCGGCAGGTAACGGTTCGCCCCGCCCGACGACCGCAGGCCAAGGCGTGCCCCCCTCCGGCAGGACGAAATGACCGTAGTGATGCTTGTTGGGATTGAAGAAGCGGCCGATGGTCAGGAGTCGGTCCACATTCAGATCGTGCTCACCCTCCCAATAGGTATAGTACTCGGCCCGTGCCAGGGCGACGAGACCCTCACCGCCGCCGAGACGGTTCCGCATGACTCCCAAGGCCGTGGCTGCGTGCAGATCGATCCCCTTGTGCACCGTGACCAGAGTTGTCTGTTCTCCCACCGGTAGCCTCCGCCGAAGCCGGGTGAATGATGTCTCAGCACAATTCGATCAGCCGCCGCAACAAGATGAAACCGGGCCCCGGTCCCTGCAGAGCCTTTCCGTCACCCGCAGCTGCCCGCCTCGCTTCTCCCCACGGGTGGGGCAAATCTTCCGGCACCTGAAATAGCCAGGCAGCCCGCTCCGGGTGCGGCATCATGGCCAGAACGTTGCCTCGCCGGTTCGTCAGGGCCGCCGTCGCCAGCAGAGAGCCGTTGGGGTTGCCATCCTGATGTCCCACCGGATCGGTGTACCGCAAGGCAATATAACCATCGCGGGCCAGGCGCGTGAAGAATTCCGGATCTTCATGGGTGAAGCGGCCTTCCGCGTGGGCGACGGGGATGGGCAGGCTCTCCGGCAACCCTTCACAGAAGGGTGTATGAGTCGTCTCTGTCGGTTGCAGGAAGATCCAGCGCGCGTGGTAGCCGCGGCGTCCCGGATAACGGTTGGCCGCCAGAGCCACCTCCACGGAACCGGGTTCGAGGCCGGGCACCAGGCCGGATTCGATCAAGACCTGGCAACCGTTGCAGATGCCGAGGATCGGCTTCCCCTGGACTGCGGCCGTGTGCAACACATCCAGCAAAGGATCCTTGGCGGCTACGGCTCCAGCCCGCACCCGATCCTGGTAGGCAAACCCGCCGGGTATCAGGAAGCCGTCGAACTCCGCCAGCTCGGCTGCAGGGCGGGTCCAGCGAAAGATCTCCGTCTCAGCCCCGGCATCTGCCAGGGCTCGAGCCGACTCGTCTTCACAGTTCACACCCGGCAACTGCAACACGGCTATGCGCGGACCGGCTCCATTTTTCACCGTGGCAGCCTTAGCGCGAGCGGCGACCTGGACGGCCGTTTCCCCGGAGGCGACACGTACCGCGGTGGCAGCCTTCCGGGCAGGCGCGGCGGGTACGGGCAGTGCTGCCGCCGCCTGGTCACCTCCCATCAGACACGGCAATCCGGATTGCCAGGCTGCGGCCAGTTCTGCCACGTCCACCTCGACACTCTCGCCACGCGCCGGACGGGATACGGACAAGCGACCGGCGGTGGTCACCACCCCTAGCCGCCACCAAGCCGCTCCCGAACGGGCGAGGATGTCTTCGGCCGCGCCGGCCTGTTCTGGCGGCACGGTCACCAGGAAACCCCCCTGTTCGGAAAACAGGAACTCCCGCAGGGTCAGCCCGTCCAGCGCCGCGGGCAGTGTCAGACGCGCGCCCAGAAGCTGTTGCCCTGCCAACCCCACCGCCATCTCTGTCAAGCAGACGGCCAAGCCGCCGTCGCTGATGTCGTGGGCCGCGGAAACCAAACCGTGTTTCACCATTTCGATCACAGCCCCGATCTCGGCCCGAGCGGCAGAGAAATCAGGTGGCGGCACGGCCGGTCGGCCCGCAGCGTAGCCGGCTTGCCGGAAAATACTCCCCTCCAGGTCAGCCGACGGCGCTCCCACGAGGTAGATCGGTTCTCCCTCAGCCTGAAAATGCTGGCTGCGGCAGTGGCGATAGTCCTCGACGATACCTATGCAGGCCACGATGGGAGACGGTGCCACGGAGCGACCGGAGTCGCTCTGGTTGTAGAAGCTGACGTTCCCCGATATCACGGGTAGCGCCTCGCCCGGGGCGTCCAACCGGCCTAGCCCGTGACAGGCGTCAGCGATGCCGCGCACCACCTCACGAAACTGCCAGAAGACCTCCGGCATTTCCGGGTTGCCGAAATT
>CBDURX010000145.1:0-5845 GCA_965369485.1 uncultured bacterium
ACACGGCCAACTTGATTTGCTGCTGCTGGGCCGGATAGACAGTAGTGGATTCCTGACTGCGTTCCCAGATCCGGTAGGCCGCGGCCACAGCCACCGCCCTCACCCGTCCTTGCTTCACCGGAGACCAAAGGACAGCGTTCAAGACGTGGACGTTGGCGAGTGATGGATCCAGTGCGGCGATAGCGGTCAGAGCCGCTTCCCGGACCATGACGCTACTATCGGTCATGGCGTGTCCGAACATTGGCAGGGCACCGCCGCCGCGCAAGGCGAAGTATGCACCCACCGCGGCCGCTCGCACCGCCGCCACCGGGGCACTCAACCGCTCCCGCGCGGCTCTGGCCATCCGGATGCGCCAGACCGGCAACAGGCTTTCACGCTCGGCGGCTTCCGGGGGCAACGGCAGGCCGACCACTGCGTCGGTCATACCCTGCAACGCTGTCCTGGACACGTGGGGATCGGCATGGTGGACCGTGGCTGTCATCAAATCTGTGGCGCGGGCGGCATCGGTATCAGTGGTCTCTTCCTCGACTCGCTGCAGTGCCACGATTGCCAGTCGGCCCAGCGCCCGCAGCAACGCTATCTGGAAACGCGCCTCATCACGGCTGCGGAAGCGTACCTTTTGCTCACCGCTCTGTAGAACCGCCTCCAGAGCTGATGCCCCGGTGTTTTGGCCCAAGGCGCGCAAGGCGTGCACACGCACCTGAACCGAGGAGGAGAGGGCGAAGGGAGCGAGTTGAGCCACGAGGGTCGAATCCGGTGCACGCTCGGCGCACCGCAAGACACGCCAGAGAACCGCTTCCTCAGTCCGGGAGAGGCCGGCCTGGATGGTGGCAACCAGTTTGGCGTGCTCGACGGCAGCCGCACGGTCGCGCAGCCCGTTCCAGGCGCGGATGGCCTCGGCGACATCACCGTGCAAGGCCGGTTCGATGAACACCTCGCCGTCGTGATCCAGGTGGGCCAAGCCCTCCAAGGCGGCCAGACGCAGGCCACGATGCTTGTCCCGGGTGGCGGTCGACAGGGCGGGAACGGCTTGGGCATTGCCCAGCAACCCCAGTGCGAAAGCTGCTTCTTCCCGCACGGCGCGGCTGCGATCGGTGAGGGCCTCGAGCAACGGTGACAAGATCTCGTCCCGGCCGATCAGCCCGGCGGCCCGCACCGCCGCGCGGCGCACGTGGGCGTCGTCGGCACTGATCATCTGGCCCAGGGAGTCGATATCGGCCAGCCGGCGATCCACCCAGCGGGCGATGCTGTACAGGGCATCCTCGCGCTCGGGCGGTGGGGAGCACCCGTAGGGAAGTGACAGCGCGGCAGCGGCCGTGACGAAAAGAACGAGAGTGGCGAGATGGGAGACCATACGGGATGAAGCTGTACCGAGTTGGTGCGAGCGGACGATCAGGCGCCTGGTAACGTACATCATGTCATCTCCTCGCGGGCGTGGTCGGCAACAGGGCTAGCCTAGCATCGTGACCTGGGGGTGTCCACGCCGAGCTAGGGGGTCAGGCGCCTGATGCACTGCCGTTCAAGCAGAGTGAATAATGCCTCCGAGCTGGGCGGTTTCGTACGTGCTTTGACCGCGGCAGGTCACTCTGTTAACATGCCGCCTTATCCTGGCCCGGGCTGGTTAACGAATCGATGCCAAATTCCGGGTTCACCATGAGTGATACCCGAAGGATGTCACGATGAAAACTGCCGTTCTGGGAGCTACTGGCCTGGTGGGCCGAATCATGGTGAGTTGCCTCGCGCAGAGGGAATGGGTGGACGATGAGCCTCTGCTCCTGTGTAGCGGCAAGTCGGCCGGTACCAAGCTGCCATTCCGTGACCGTGAGGTGATCTGCCAAGATGCCGCCGAGGCCGATCTATCGGGTGTACGAGTGGCCCTGTTCAGCGCCGGGGTCGAGGCCAGCCAGCGGTACGCGCCGCTGTTCCGCGACGTGGGAGCCTGGGTAGTTGACAACTCTGCGGCATACCGCATGGATCCGGACGTTCCACTGGTCGTACCAGAGATCAATGCCATCCTCGTCCCGACCCTCGACCCCACTTCAGCAGAGGGGGGAGGCATCATCGCCAATCCCAACTGCACTACCATCCAGATCGCATTGACGCTGGCGCCACTCCAGAATGCATTCGGATTGCGGGAGGTGCATGTGACCACGCTCCAGTCTATTTCGGGCGCCGGCCAGAGAGCCTTGGAAACCTTCCAGCGCGAACTGAGCGGGGAGAGGGCCGGACCGGATCGCCAGGAGGACTCACCCTTTCCCCAGCCGGTTGCCTTCAATGTCCTACCGGCCATTGGCGACCCTCAGCCCGATGGCTCCTTCGCGGAGGAGACCAAGGTCGTGCGGGAGTTGCGCAAGATACTGGACCTGGCCGAGTTGACTGTCACCTGCACCGCTACCCGTGTTCCGGTCATCGTGGGCCACGGCGCGGCGGTACGGGTTGTCCTGGAACAGTCGGCCGACCCGCCGGCCGCGGCAGCCGCCATGGCGAGTTGGCCTGGCCTGGAAGTCCAGACCGATCCCCACGCTTACCTCACTCCGCAACAGGTCTGCGGCCAGACGGAGGTGCACGTCGGTCGTCTACGTCAGCAGGAAGGGAGTGAGGACTCACTGCTGTTCTGGGTCGTGGCCGACAACCTCTTGAGGGGAGCCGCCTGGAACGCAGTCCAGATCGCCGATCTCCTCAGCGCGCCGCGGGCTAAGGGGGCCGGTTCGTAAATACGATGATGCAACGAGACCGCCGGTAGAACCATGATGCCCAGTGCCGCCTTCTGTACCACTGCTGAGGAGACCTTTCCGCTGGTGCGGCTGCATCCGGCCAGCAAGATCGCCGGTCTCGGGCTGACCCTCCTCAGTTTCCTGATCGTGCCGGGGGAATTGTTGCCGCCACTCTTGCTCCTGCTGGTGTTCACGCTGTGGCGCAGTGGACTCGAGCCGGGGGCGTTGGCCGGGAGTGTTCGGCCCTGGCTGCCCGTGTCGTTGTTGGTGCTGGTGGTACACATATTGACCACGGTGGAAGCCGCACCCCTGGGCACGCCTACCTGGCAGGGATTGTGGCGTGGCCTGGCGGCCCTGGCGCGGGTAGCCGGCGCGGCGGGCAGCCTGGCCCTGTTTCTGCGCGTGACACCTCTGGGCGATCTGACGACGGGTCTCACCTGGTGGTGGCGGCCCTGGCACCGGTTCGGCCTGGACAGTACCAGGCTGAGTCTAGTCCTGGCCGTGGCCCTGGGTACGGTGCCGAGTGTCGTGGCCGAGGGCAGGCGCATCGACGCCACCGTGCGGCTGCGCCGTGGCGGCACTCCTGCCGGTCATGCTCCTCGCCGCTGGTGGCGTCGCATGCAGGACAACGGACACGTTGTGGTGCCTCTTATCGAGAGTCTCTTCCGTCGCGCCGAGGGGCTGACCCTATCCCTGCAGAACCGCTTGCCGCGTCCGGCCGCCGGACAGCGGCGTCCGCCCTTGTGGCAATTCATCGTTCTGACGATCTGGACGGGCCTGATCGTGGTCGCCGTCTGGTACAATTACGCACGCGGGTGAGGAAGTACGGTGAGCGATTTTATGCGCAAGACCTCGAGTGATCACCCAGGTGGATCCCGGGATGGGGTGCGAGTACGCATCGACCTGGCCTATCTCGGCACGGCGTATCATGGCTGGCAGCAGCAGCGAAATCTGCGCACGGTGCAGGGAGAAATGATTCCGATGCTGACCAGGCTCCTCGGACGAGAAAAGGTGCCCACCGGCGCCGGCCGTACCGACGCCGGCGTGCACGCGCGGGGCCAGGTCTGCCACGTGGATGTTGCCGACGAGGCCGAGGCGATGCGTCTGCAGCGTGCCCTGGTCCACTTGACACCTCCTGACATGAAGATTCTGGCCGTCCGCAGGGTCTCGCTTGATTTCGACGCTCGGTACAGCGCCCTGGCCCGCCGTTACAGCTACCATCTACAGCTGTGCCGGGACATTTTTCGGCAGCACATTTCTCATTTAGTGTCACGGCCCCTGAACCGGGAAGCCATGGACACGGCAGCGACTCATTTTCTGGGAACTCAAGACTTCGCAAGTTTTTGTAAGACGAGTTCTCGCCAGGAGGATTCCAGCATGTGCGCGGTGGATCTTTGTCACTTTCAATGGGCAGATGAATCGGCTATCTTTCACATAAGCGCCAACCGATTCCTGCACCACATGGTGCGCAACGTGGTCGGCACTTTGTTGGAGGTGGGGTACGGGAGACGCGGTTCCGGCGAGATTCCGGCCATTCTGGCTGCCCGGGACAGGCGGCGAGCCGACGGTATGGCCCCCGCCGCAGGTCTTTTCCTGGAAGAAGTAACCTATCCCGCCGAACTGCTCGATCCGGACTACCGCAGGGCGGCCGCCGCTGGTGGCTCCGCAATGGGAACCGAATTTGAAGGAGAGACGGTATGAAGTTCTTCATCGACACCGCGAACATTGATGACATCAGGGAGATCAAATCCCTGGGTATGTGCGACGGCGTGACGACGAACCCCAGCCTGATGGCCAAGGAAGGGCGCCAGGACACCGACGCGCTGTTGAAAGAAATATGCGAACTCGTGCAAGGGCCAGTCAGTGGCGAGGTTGTGGCCACTGACCCCAAAGGTATGATAAGCGAAGCGAAGCGTCTGGCGGGCATCAGCGAGTTCATCGTGGTGAAGATACCCACGACCCTGGACGGTTTGAAGGCCATGAAAAGCCTTTCCGAAGAGGGCATCGCGGTCAACGCGACCCTGTGCTTCTCCGTCACCCAGGCGTTGCTGGTGGCCAAGGCCGGCGCAGCCTACGTGTCTCCCTTCGTGGGCCGGCTCGACGATATCAGTGAAGATGGCATGGGCCTGATCGAGGACATCATGACCATGTACGACCATTACGAATTTGCCACCCAGGTGATCGTGGCCAGCATCCGCAATCCGCTACACGTGGTGGATTCGGCCTTGATGGGGGCCGACGTGGCCACCATACCGCCAGCAGTGATCCGCAAGCTGATCCAGCATCCATTGACGGACAAGGGTTTGGCCGCGTTTCTGGCCGACTGGGAAAAGTTGCAAGGTTGAGAGGTATGAACGGTGTGAGCAACAGGGCGGCGCCCGCGTGGACAGGTATCGTCATCGGACTCCTGGTGGGGTTTTTGATCGGTTCAGTCTGGTTGTTCTGGCGCGAACACAGCGCCAGCGCCGACGTGACGCAACGGCTGCAGACTTCCTCGGCGCAGAGCGTGGCGGCGGCGGCGGGAAGCGACGGCCCGACCGCCCTAACCACGCCACTTGCCAGGGAAATGACCGGAAGTGCAATTTCCAGCGGGCGCCGCACCGCCATCGTCCTGGCCACCGAGAAGGTCTCCCCAGCCGTGGTGAGCATAAACGTCATCAAGCACCGTATTTACCGGGATAGGCGCCAGGAGTACTGGGAGCGGTTCTTCCCCGGGATGTTCCCGCGCCGGGAATTCCGGCAGGATGTGCAGAGTCTCGGTTCGGGATTCATCGTCTCTGCGGACGGATTCGTACTGACCAACTACCATGTGATCGAGAGCGGCGATGAAATCATCGTGACCCTGTCCGATGGGCGCGAGTTCGCGGCGCGGATCTTGGATGTCGTGCCGCGCTATGATCTCGCCCTGTTGCAAATTTCCGGCAACGAGTTGCCGGTTGCGCCCATAGCCGGCACGGATGATCTGCAGATCGGAGAGTGGGCCATCGCCATCGGTTCACCATTCGGTTATTTGCTGGCCGACACTCAGCCTTCGGTAACCGTGGGTGTGATAAGCGCTCTGAACCGGGACATCAAGCGCAGTGAGCGGGAGCGAACTTACCTCGGTATGATCCAGACCGACGCGGCTATCA
>CBDURX010000146.1:0-5784 GCA_965369485.1 uncultured bacterium
GGTTGTCCGACCTCAATCTACGTGAGGCCGTGGTGTTGATTCCCATCGTCGTCTTCATCATCTGGCTGGGAGTACGCCCTTCCCTGGTGTTGGACCGCTTGCAGCCCTCGCTGGATCTGCTGCTGGCCCCGGTGACCGAGCGATACACGGTTGCGCGGCCGGTATTGATCTACGGCGAGACCGCGGCAGGGACGAGTGTGGCCCTCGAGAGTTCTATTGCGGAGAGTGAGGAATGACTGACGCAAGCCTGCAGTTCGAACCGTCCCTGGCCAGCCAGATGGGCGCCATGCTTCCCTATTTCATCGTGGGAGGTGGCGGTTTACTGGTGATGCTGGTGGACGCCTTCGTGAAGACCATGCGCAAGGACCACCTGTACATGCTGACGGTGCTGCTGATGCTGACGGCGGTGATTTTCCAGTTTCTCCCGGTGGTGGCGGGGACGAGCGGCACCCTCCTTGGCGGTATGCTGAATCACCAGCTTTACACCCGGTTCTTCAACTTCCTGTTCCTGGGCATCGCCCTGTTGACCGCCACCTTCGCCACCAGTGCCTACGACCGCGACGGGCGCTACCGGAGCGATTTCTACCCGCTCCTGCTGTTCGCCGTCCTGGGCATGATGGTCATGGCCGCGGCCAACGACCTGATGGCCCTGTATCTCGGTCTGGAGACCATGAGCCTGGCCACCTACATCCTGGTAGGTGGGCGCAAGGGATCAGCACGCAGTAGCGAGGCCGGGTTCAAGTACCTCCTACTGGGCGGCTTCGCCTCGGCCTTCCTGTTGTTCGGGATGGGGCTCGTCTACGGTTTCGCTGGCACCACCTCCTTCACCGGTATCCAGAATGCGTTGGCCTTGCCTAGCACCGACACCTGGTTGCTGGCCGCCGGAGGCGGATTGATGCTCATCGGTTTCGGATTCAAGATCGCCATGGTGCCGTTCCACATGTGGACCCCCGACGTCTACGACGGCGCACCGTGTTACGTGACCGGTTTCATGGCCACCGGCATCAAGGCTGCCGCATTTGCGGCCCTGATCCGTTTCGTCTGGGTCATGCTGCCAGCTCTGTCCACCCTCTGGTTTCCGTTGCTGGCCGTGCTCACCGTCTTGACCATGACCCTGGGCAACCTCGTCGCCCTGGCCCAGACCAACATCAAGCGCATGCTGGCCTACTCCTCAATCGCCCATGCCGGCTATCTGCTGCTGGGCGTGCTGACCATCCTCGTGGCTGACTGGGAGGGAAGCGGCTCGCTGCGCATGGAAGAGATCGCCTCGGCTGCTGGTGGCGGCATCTTGTTCTACCTCGTGGGTTATAGCCTGATGAACCTGGCCGCCTTCGGCGTGGTAAGCTTCCTGGGCAAGGATCAGGCCCACGAGGCAGACACGATCGCCGGTTATGCGGGGCTCTCACAACGCCAGCCGCTGGTCGCGGCAGTCATGGCGGTGAGCATGTTCTCACTGGCCGGTATCCCGCCCACAGTGGGTTTCATGGGGAAGTTCTACATCTTCGAGGCGGTGGTGCGTGCCGATCTGGTGCCCCTGGCCATCTGGGGCGTGGTCAACTCCCTCATCTCGGTTTACTTCTACTTGCGGGTCGTGGTGGTCATGTACATGAAACCGTCGGGCGAGGACTCCTACGACGGCCGCAGCTGGGAATCGGCCTTCGCGGTTTCGATCCTCGCGTTTTTGATCCTGTTTTTGGGCGTGCTGCCAGCCGGCCTGCACCGGTTGGCCGAGTTCACCTTCCGGTTGATGGCGTTCTAGTGTTCCGTCAACCATAAAATGATGACGAGCCAGTGAATATCCCAGGTTAACTCGCTAGGATAGTCGCCGGTGGCGTAAACGCGCGGTGGATGGGGGTCGCCCGGGATACTGGGCAATGTCCCGGTGACAACAGGTGGTGGTCATTACCCCTGGCCGGCACGGTAGGCTGGCCGCCCGGTGATCTCGGCACCCACGATGAGGGTGTGGATGTCGTGCGTTCCCTCGTAAGTCTTCACCGACTCGAGATTGGCCATGTGCCGGCCGGGGGAGTGCTCGTCGGTGATGCCGGCCGCACCGAGAATATCCCGGGCCAACCGCGCAACCTCGAGGGCCATGGCCACGTTGCTGCGCTTGGCAAGGGAGACCAGCGGTACCTCGTTGATGCCTTGGTCCTTCAGACGTCCCAGCTGGTGGGCCAGACCCTGCCCCTTGGTGATCTCCGTCAGCATGATTACCAGCTTGCGCTGTACGAGCTGGAAAGAGGCGATGGGCACATCGAACTGGATACGTACCAGGGCGTACTCGCGGGCAGTGTGGTAGCAGTCGGCCGCGGCGCCCACCACACCCCAGGCGATGCCGAAGCGCGCCTCGTTCAGGCAGGAGAGAGGTGTCTTCAGCCCCAGGGCGTCAGGCAATCGGTTGGCTTCCGGAACCCGCACCTCGTCCATGATCAGCTCGCCGGTGTCCGAGGCGCGCAGGCTCCACTTGCCTTTGATCTCCTGCGTCGTGAAACCGGGCATGCCTCTCTCCACCAGAAAGCCCATGACCGTCTCCGGTCCCCGGGCCCAGACCAGAGCGACATCGGCCAGGTTGGCATTGGTGATCCACATCTTGCTGCCATGCAGGATCCAATCGTCGCCGTCCTTGACGGCGGTTGTCTTCATGCCGCCAGGGTCGCTGCCGTGGCCTGCCTCGGTCAGACCGAAGCAGCCGATCTTGCGGCCGGCAGCCAGGTCGGGCAGCCACCTGCGCTGCTGATCCGCGGAGCCGTAGACGCTGATGGGCCACATCACCAGGCTGCTCTGCACAGAGGCGAAGCTGCGCAGGCCGCTGTCGGCCCTTTCCAGTTCCTGGCAGATTAGACCGTAGATGGTGTAGGAGAGGCCGGGGCAACCAGGGCCGTGGATGCTGGGCCCCAGCAAGCCCAGATCGCCTAGCTCGGGGACGATCTCGCGGGGGAAACTGCCGGCGGCAAAGTGTTGCAGGACCAGCGGCATGAACCGCTTGTCCACGAAACGGCGCACCGTGTCCCGTACCGAGCGCTCCTCGTCCGAAAGGCACTCCTCGAATCGGTAGAAATCGACACCCTTGTACGGTTGCATGCTCTCTCCTGTTGAGCCCTGTATGGAGGTTATTTCGTCCATGGTAGCCAAGGAGCGCCCGACCGCCAGTTAAAACCTGGATCCTGGTATCAATTGGCACTAGAACACGTTTCGTTGTCGGATTAAACTGGGAACTCAGTGACGAAGCAAGGAGATCCATCGGGGAGTCAAGGATGCTCCGCTGGTTGAAAACGATTCTGGCGACGATCTGCTGGAGTTTCATTCTGGTGGGCGCGGTCGGTCTGGCCGAGGGTGTCAGCCAGTGGGTGCGATTCGACCTGATCGACCACCAGACTCAGCCGTTGGGTTTGGTGCGGCTATGGGTGCCCTACGTGGTTCTCTACGGCTGGTTCGGTGTCCTGTGCGCAATGCTGGTCATGCTGCCGGCCGGGTTCATTGCCTGTTGGCAGACGAGGTCCCGCAGCATCATGTTCAGTCTGTCCCTTGCCGGCGCCCTGTCCGCGCTGGTGGTTGTCTATGTCTGCTATATAGGTCGGATCCACCTCTTGCCCGAGTGGTGGGAACAACAAGGTGGCGTTCTGGTAAACATCCTGCTCGGCCTGGTCTGGTTGGGTGTGGTCTGGGCACTCTACAGGCCATTGCGGTGGTTGGCCAACTGGATGGCGCAACAGAAGACCAGGACCCTCGTATTCCCGGTGGTCGTTATCATCGTCGTCAACGGCTTGTGGCCCGATTGGCGTGAGGAAGGCCGCATCGCGCGTACGAGCCACCTCGAGCGAGTAGCTCTGCCAGACGCCGTTCGCCAAAATGCTCCCCACCTGATCCTCGTTTCCATCGACACCTGGCGGCGGGACCATCTCTCCCTGATCAACCCTCTGGCTCCGCCCACGCCGCACCTGAATGCTTTGGCGAAAGAGGGTATCCTTTTCACCAATGTCTGGTCGGTCAGCCCGTGGACCCTGCCCAGCATGGCCACCATCATGTCTGGCCTGCCGCCGCGGGCGCTGCAACTGCGCAAGTACGTGCCGTTGCCCGACAATCTGCCGTTACTCGCGGAAGTAGCGTGGCGCCAGGGTTACCGGACAACCGCCTTCGCCACCAATCCTTACCTGACGACCTGGTACGGTTTCGACCGCGGTTTCGATTTGTTCTTACACTCTTTGGTGATCGAGACACTGCTGCCGGTCGAGCGCTCCGTACTGGCGCGGGAGGTCAATTACCACGCTGTCACCTACCACGAACCCAACGACGCCAAACACATCATCACCTCCGCTGGATTCTGGCTGCGCCGGTACGGTGAGGGTACGCCGTTGTTCCTCTGGATCCACCTGATGAACCCTCACCTGCCCTATCGCTGGCGTGACCTGCCACCGCCGCAGCAGAGATTGCAAGACGGACGCGGGCAGGAACCGGACCTTGCCCAGATACCGGACGACGGCTGGTTTGCAGGCCACCAGTACAAGGGCGTCATGCACATACGCAAGGGTATTTTTGTGCCGGACACGGTTCAGCGGGAAGTCTTGCACACCCTGTATGCCCGGGAGGTCGAGTACTCCGACTATTGGGTGGGCCGCCTCTTTACAGAGCTGCAGAAGTCGGGGCTGTGGGACAACGCCGTGGTGGTGGTTCTGGCCGACCACGGCGAGGAATTCTGGGAGCACGGCGGTTTCGAGCACGGTCACAGCGTCATGCCGGAAGTCTGCGGGGTGCCCCTGATCATCCGCTTGCCGCGGGGAGAGGGAGGTGGCCGCGTCATCGCAGACCCCGTGACGACGCTCGACGTGATGCCGACCCTCTGTCAACTGATGGGCTGGCCGCAGCCGCCGGGATTGCCCGGCACCCCCTTGAGGCTCATGGAGAGTAAGCCGGCCACAGATGC
The DNA here is from genome assembly GCA_965369485.1 of uncultured bacterium. Classification (GTDB taxonomy): domain Bacteria; phylum Krumholzibacteriota; class Krumholzibacteriia; order LZORAL124-64-63; family LZORAL124-64-63; genus CBDURX01. The sequence continues at coordinate 4,922 of CBDURX010000146.1, forward strand.
GGCCGCGCCGGCTCCCATGGCGTACCCCTGCCTTCTCGAAAACCTGTTGTACGACCCACAGCAGCAAGGTGTGTTCAATTGGCCTTGGTTGCGCGTGCAGGTGGAAGGCGAGGCAGATTGCACCTGGTACGATCTTGCCACCGATCCCACTGCCAACCGGCCCATCTCTGCACCGGTCAATGCCACCCACTTGCTCGCCCGCGCCGACAGCGTACGCGTGGCATGGGATCTGCGCGCTGAGGAATTTACGGCCTCAACTGATGCGGAGACAGTGGAATTGCCGGAGGATCTCAAGCGAAGCTTGAAGTCACTGGGCTATTGATACTGGGGTATTGCACATGAAGGGTTTCTGGGCCATCATCGCCCCGTTCGCTCCCGTGGCTTGCCTGATTCTGGCCTACATGTGGCCGGTAGTCGGCGGTTTCAGCCACCGCGTCGTGGCACCATACGGTGGTCTGGACGCCGTGGCGCAGTCTGGCATCCTGGAGTGGACGGGACGTCACTTCTGGCAACTGGACGTCTGGCCGCATCTACCGATTTTTTACCCGGAGACAACTGCCCTGGCGTTCATGGACACGTTGCTGGGACAGGCATGGTTGGTGTGGCCGTTGCGTCTCTTCAGCAGTGGCACGCCGGCTCTTTGGTACAATCTCGCTTACCTGGGTAGTCTGGTCCTGGGCGCCGGCTGCTTCGCACTGCTCTGGCGGGTCAGTGGCGGCGCCTGGTGGAGTGCCGGCTGTGGGGCTGTGGCCCTCCTGGGCTCACCCTTCACCCTGAGCCAGCTCGGTCACCTGAATCAGTTGCCTGCGCCGCCTCTCCTGTTGGCCCTGGCAGCCTTGCTCCTGGCTCTGCGCCGCACCTTC
>CBDURX010000147.1:0-5774 GCA_965369485.1 uncultured bacterium
TCCGGCTGGCCCCTGGAGTCCGGTCGCTCTGGGGATCCCCGACAACGGCGCCTATGATTGGCAGTTTGCGGGCGAGACCTCCTCCAGCTGCTATCTCGGAGTGCGGGTCAGAGCGGGCGGCGCTCTCGCCGTCGCGAGTTCATCGTCACACTTGTCCATCCTCGGCAGCGAGGCCACCGCCGTTCCCTGGGATGCCGCCGCCGTCGGTCCGCTGCATAGCCATCCCAACCCGACCACCGGACGCACTCGTCTCACCTGGAGCCTGCCGACCCGTTCGGCGGCGATCCTTTGTGTTTTCGACATACAGGGACGTCTCGTGGATCGGCAGCGCATCGAGCCCGGACGCCAGTTCCGGGACTGGACGCCGCCGGCGCAGCTGCCGGCCGGTCTCTACCTGATCGAGCTCAGGACCGGTCGGGAAAGGGCGCGGGGGAAGTTGCTCTTGCTGGGGGATTGACAACCGGAGGCCGCAACCTCCGGGGAATGACAGCCGTACTCATCTCGAGACGACCGGACCGATTCCCCGGAGAAAATGATGCGGCGATGGCACCGAACCGTTGGCAAATGGACCTTGCGCGGCCTTCTCCTTCTGCTCTTTCTGGCAGCCTTTTACATCGCGGCCGTCGCCTTCCCCTACCCTCTCTTTACCCACAAGCATCGCTGCGACGAATTCACCATCTACTCCAACCAACCGCTTCCGGATGAGGTTGAACAGGTCATCGAGGGGGTTCGAGCGCGCATCGGGGCGATGGAGTATGCCCGACCCGGAGCCGAGTGCCGGGTCTTCATCTGTGGTAATCAGCGGCTCTATTCCCTCTTTGCTTTTTTGACCCGGAGATCGTCCAACAGCCTGGGGATCGGCCTGTCACTGATTGGCAACATCTACCTGAACGAACCGAAGATCCGACGGAACGCCGCACACAACTACGGGGGAATTCGCCATTCGCGTTTCGAGGGAGATTTCGCCGAGGCGATCGCCCACGAAATCGCCCACTTCAACGTGGTCAAGAGGTTGGGCTTCAGAACCGCGATCGACCTGCCGTTCTGGAAGGGTGAAGGATATGCAGAGTACCAGGCGAATCTTGCCACGACGCGAGGCGACAGCTCCTACGTCTTCATCGACCGGATCGACCTGCTCCTGAACGACGCCATCTGGGGACATTATGAGCCGATCGCGCGGCGGCTCTTCGAGTGCCACCTGCTGGTAGAGTTTCTCGCCGAGGTGAAACGGTTCGGTCTGAACGACCTAGTCGACGAGACCGTCACCGAGACATTCGCCCGGGAGGAGATGTTCACCTGGTACGAGGAACGGCGGGGCACGTAGCCGCGATAATATCCCTGCTTTTCGGACCGCAGTTGAGCAGTAAATCCAAGGTCGAGAGATTGTAAATAAAATCTCCCCAGAGCTGGGGGTAGACGAACGGGTGGAAGTTTACCGGTGCGAGTTCGATTCCGTGTTTTTTCATGGCGGCCACGTCGAGGTGTTTATCCACGCCGGGTAAGATCGCAAATCGACTGGCTCCCAAGTTCTGGCTGATCTTGATCAAGAGATCCGTTCCCTTGGCGCTGATGCCTAGATCGGACTGGAGCAGCAGCCGGGTTTTCAGAGAGAACTGCTCCCAAAGAAATCGAATCAGTTCCAGGTTGAACTCGACCAGGAAGGTATGATGTTTTCGATAGATGGATTCAATGCTGCCAAAATAGTCGTCGAAATAGGGTGCATGGATGTAATTCTGCCGAATTCCTCGGAGATGCTTATTCCGCCAGGATCTCTCATCGCATATTTCCACTTGTCGTATCATCTGTAGACCGCGGCTCTTCTTCCAGACATGAACGTTCAACCAGAGTTCCCCTTCTTCGTTTTTCAGCCGATTTCGATTGAGCCAGCTGCTTCCTCTGGGAAACTGAACATCGTCCAGGAGAACCATGGTGTCGGATCGCATGGCCTTGGCAAAGAAGCCCGGCCATGGCAGAAAGATGGGCTGGTGGGTGGCGAGGATCATATGTGGATGGTCTCCTCCAAAGAAATCGAAGTGAATGCCTGCAGCCCATGGTCGGAGACGATTTTACACCACGACAAGACCTCGAGCAAGCCGACGAGACGGGGGCAGGTCAAACCACCATGACTCGTGATCTGAAACTACCCCTTGCGCGAGGGCGATCATGATGAGTATCGCCCGCTGGTCGAACTCGAAAAAGCTCCCTGCAACCTTCTGTTGCCTGCGACGTTGAGTCTGTTGTAGCATTTTGAAGGCCGATAATCCTTACCCGTCCCCACGGAAACGATTCGAAATGAGAAGCCGCCTGCTCGTTCGTCCGGTTAGCCCATTTCGTCCGGAACCAGCCGCGTGGTGGACCATCGTTCTGGTTCTGATCGGACTGCTCGCCAGCGCCGCTTGTGGCCAACCGGTGGCGCAGGAGGACATCGGTCTGGCCGCCTTCGAGGCCTGGCAGCAGAGTCTGGCTGCTCGTTCGTCCACTGGTGAGTCGGTGTTCCTGAGCGTGGAGGTGGGCACAGTCCTGGACCCGGAGGATCGTGAACGCTACCACCTGTTTCCTGACGTACCGAACTTCCGAACTGCCCGTGTCCTTGCTCGCGAGAGAGGTGATTACCGGCTGGAGGTGACCGTTGCGTCCGGGGACCGGGCCCGCGTCGTGAGCCGCCAAATCTCGGTGGAGACCCTGCGCCGCTTGCGCCTGCACCTGTGGCTGACCGAAGCCTACCAGGATCGTCGCCACGCCGCTGGGCCCCTGGCCGAGGAAGAGCGCCTCCGGCTGGTGGCTATGCGTTACGCCGCGTTCGGCCGCTATGACCTGGTAGCCGAGTTGCTGGACGACCTGGCCCTGCGCTACCCGAGCCAGGAGCAAGGCCGCTGGGCCCAGGATTACTTGACCGACGTGCGGGAGATGGCCGCCGATTCGCGCCTCCCTTTCCAGCCCTTGAGTCTGGCGCATGCCGACTCGGGCCGCAACGACCTGAAACTCTTTGGCGGATTCTACGGGCTGTGGTTGGGCATTGCGGTGCCCATCGCTCTGGAGGCGGACAGCCCCGAGGCATTCGGCGTTGGCCTGCTGTTAGGCGGCCCGTTGGGCTGGGGCACGGCCGCCGCCCTGTCCCGGAACACGGACATGACCGAGGGTCGGGCCTCCATCATCTCACTGGGTGGCTGGCTGGGCACCTGGCAGGGCCTGGGCTGGTCATCTCTGAACGACAATCTGGACGGGCACCAGGTGGTGGGGTACGGAGTGCTGGGTGGTTTAGCGGGCATCGCCGCCGCCTCGGCCCTGACCAGCAAGGTTGAGTTCACCGAGGGCCACGGCGAGCTGACCCATTCAGCCAACCCCTGGGGAGCCTGGTTCGGTATCGTCGCCGGGGTGTTGCTCGATTATCAAGACGACGACTTGCTGCGCTTTGCCCTGATCGGCAGCGACGCCCTGGTGCTGGGGACGGGCCTGGCCACCAGGGACTCGCCTCTGCAGGAAAAGCAAGTCCGACTGGTCAACCTGGCGGGTTTGATGGGCGGGGTCATGGGCCTGGGGATCATCCTCATTGCCCAGCCCGAAGATGAGACCGGTGTCATGGCTATCCTGGGCTTGAGCAGCCTGGCCGGTCTGATCGTCGGCTATACTGGCCAGAGCAACACCACGGCCACCACGACGACCTCTGCCATCCCGGCCGGGACCCGACCCTGGGATCTGAGCCGAGGCGCGGCCAAGCCGCTACCCTTGCCACAGCTGGTGGTCTACCGCGATTTGACCCGGCGCGGCCGCCTGATCCCGGCGGTAGGGGTAACGATAGGGTTCTGACCACGCTGCAAAATCAGAGGCACGGTGTTGGCGAAGCAGATTTCGAATTGTGTCCGCTCCGAAGACACAGCTCTGTTGATGAGCACTCCGTATCACCGATAGAGCGACTTCACCGCGCCCCAGGTGTGACTCTCCGTGGGTACTGTCCCCGTGATCTCGACGCGGACGTCGGTCAACGTGCCGTAGGAGTCGATTTCCACCCAGCAGATACCGATCAGGATGAGGTCGCAGAACAGCTCGGCATGGATCTCGGCGCCCAGGAGCAGGTTGGGGTCCACACTGCCGGGGGGGCAGCAGGACTCGAACGTGGCGCTCCACTGATCGAACACCCCGTTGGGTGGCAGGATCGTGGCGTGGAAGAAATCGCCGGGGATGGTGGGCGCGGTCAGGAACATGCTCAGACCGGGAGTGAAGTAAGTAGAATCGGCGCCTCCGAAGCCATCATCGCAGATGATGAGCCCCTCGGCCCAGTTGCCGGAGAGAACGAGGCGCATCTGCTCGATGCTCAGGACATCGGGTGGGATGGTGAAGGTGGTCTCGCGGATCACGGGCGCCGTGTCCGGTGGTTGCCAGCCGGTCTCGTAGTCACCGGTCAGCTCGGGGAAACTCAGGATCACCTGGTCGGCGGAGGCGGTTTCGGAGGAGACGGTCCCTGCCACGGCCACTGCGAGGATCAGGATCGCACAACGCATCATGATCGCACCTCCTGTGGGAATTCGGGACGATTATACCACATTTGCACACTACGAGTAGAATGATCCCGCAGAGGGTTATATCATGAGTCGGCTTTAGCTCGAGAGGGATGTGACTGCTCGCCCACCTGAACTCATGCGAGGTCCTTGGGCAGCAGCACCAGCATCGGAAATGTGGAAGTGACGTCATGGGTGAAAAACGAGGATGTTTCAAGCCTGCACTGTTCGGATGTCTGGGCCTCATCGTGGTGGTGATCCTGATTGTGGGGATCACCGCGCTCATTGCCTGGAACCGGGTCGGTGATCGACAGATAGAGGATCGAGAGTTGACCCCCTTGGCTGTCGACTCCCCTGTCAAGCAGCAGACAGGTACGCGGAACATGATCCTGGCAGGTTCTGGCCGCGTGGTCCTCGACCTCGCCCAGGGAGATTTCCGGATCCATCCCGCCAAGCCCGGTGAGGGCTTGAGCGTGAAGGCTCGGTACGACAGCGAAGTCTATCAACTGGAAGATAATTTCGAGAGTTTGCCAGATTCCAGCTGGGTCTACCGGGTACGTTTTTACAGGACGGTGTCGTGGCTCCAGGCATTATTTCAGGAACTGCTGGGAGGTGGTTCCGATACTCGTGTCCACGTCTATTTACCGCCGGACATCCCCATCTTTCTGGAGATCATCGTTGAGGAGGGTGGCTTCGAAGCCGAACTGGGAGGGCTGTGGATCACGGCGGCGGACATCAGCTTCAAGAAGGGCGGTTTCAGCCTCAGCGTGGACGAACCCTTGCGGGAACCCATGGCACAACTGTCGATCCATGGCACGATGGGTGGCTTCGAAGCGATGCGTCTGGGCAACGCCAGCCCCCAGGTGCTGGATGTGGAATGCACGATGGGTGGTGCTGATATCGACCTGCGCGGCCAGTGGGTTCAGGACAGCGACATCCGACTTGCGGTGACCATGGGTGGCATGGATGTCCGGGTTCCGGATGGGGTCGAGGTTCAGGGGTTGACCGCGGCCGGCCATGGTTTACGACCCGAGAATCCCGAGATCCAGCTACCGGTACTGAGGTTCTCGGTTTCTGAGAGCATGGGTGAGATCGAGATCGATCGCCGGTAGCCGTATTGGCGCATTGCAATCAGAGCTTCACAGTAACCCCGGATCCTTACCGTAGAGGAAAATACTGAGCTCCCACGCGTCAGTACAAGAAGAGCCCTAAAAGCTGTTGCACTATCTCCCATCAAAGTGATAGGATATTGAGGGTTTTTCAGCTAGAATGAACTCG
>CBDURX010000148.1:0-5767 GCA_965369485.1 uncultured bacterium
ATCCTTGGCCAGACGATAGGCGGAAAGCTGACCACGCAGCACATCACCCATGCTGGTGGCGAACGCGAGGGTCACCACCGTCTTGTTCCCCAGCATCACCAGCGCTTCCTTGACGCTGCCGACCTGCCGGCGCAGACCGTAGTAGGCAGAGTTGCAGAGCTTCAGGAGATTCGCCGTCAGAGAAGGATCCTTGCCGATGACGGCGAGGACCCGTCCGACCTCGACGGTCGGATCTTCCAGTAACTCCAGGAGCTTGACGGTTGTCGTGGGCAGGGCGGCGAGTTCGTTGGTCGACGCTATCAGATCCTGCAAGCTCGTATTCATCATTCCGTGCACTCCGCGGCTAGGTCCTTACGGGCGGACCAATCCTCTCGCAGATCGAGGCGAAGAAGACTCCTGCTCTCTCATCGGCAACCGAGGTGGTCACTTGACCTGGATCATCGCATCACATCCACCAGCCAGGGCTGACCCACATCATCAAGGCGATCTGGATTCCGTGATGGATCGAGTAGCAATTCAGTATTCCAGGCTGGTGATGCGAATACGGGAAGGGGTCAATCCCCTCGCGAACCAGTGTCCGTCGCAGCGGGTGTGAGGTCGATGAGCGGCTCACTCATGCCGACCGTCTGGCCGACGGTCACGTGGATGGCAGTCACTTCGCCGGCCACCGGCGCAGTGATCTCTGCTTCCATCTTCATGGACTCCATGATCAATAAGCCATCGCCGACGGCCACGCTCTGACCAGGTTCCACCAGCAGCTTGACCACCGTGCCCGGCATCCGCGAAGTGATGTTGGGACCGCTGTCCCCAGCGTCGTCAGCGCTCTCGTCATCGTCGGGAAGCCGGAAGGTAAATATGCGACCCTCCAGGAAAACAAAACGCTCATCTCCGCGGCTAGCTGCGTATGCCTTTATACGGCGTCCACTTACACATATATCAAGTTCGCCGGGGACGGCCGCCAGAACCTGTAGGTCCAGTGTATCACCGTCCAGGGCAACTGTGTAATCGTCGCCGTCTGCTTTCACGTCCAGTTGATAAACGCGGTCGTCACTCCTTAACTCCAGCCTCACTTCGAGCTCCTTTGCGTCCATACCCGTGCCGAGAGAGGCGAGGGTGGGGCAGATCCACGGCTCAATTCAGCCCCCGCAACCGGAAACGGCCCAACCGATCCCAGGGGGATGGTGAGGTTGTGCCGGATTGCCCGTCGCACCTGTTGTTTGCGGGGCCACCACGGGGTGTGATCATCTCGTGCACGCCGGCCACCGCCAGGGCCACCTTCACTCCCTGCCCTTCGTCACGGGTCCACTGCGGGAAATGTTCCGGCAAAAACCCGGTGTGGGTCTCGCCTGCGCGGAACTGGGGATGATCGAGAATGTCGATCAAATAGGCGGTATTGGTGGTGATACCAAGCACAGCGTAACTTCGCAGGGCCGTAATGGCCCGGGCGATGGCAGCTTGTCGGTCGGCCCCGTGCACGGTCAGCTTGGCGATCATGGGGTCGTAGTGCATGGAGACCTCGTCGCCCTGGCGTACACCGCTGTCCACGCGGATTCCAGGCCCCGCCGGCTCACGCAGCAACAAGATTTCCCCCAGAGACGGCTGGAAGTCACAGGCGGGATCCTCGGCGTACAGACGACACTCGATTGCGTGTCCGCGGGCCGCGCTCTCCTCCTGCCGCCACGGCAATGGTTCACCCGCGGCGACCGCGATCTGCGTCCGTACCAGGTCCAGTCCCGTGGTCATCTCGGTGACCGGGTGCTCCACCTGCAACCGTGTGTTCATCTCCAGGAAGTAGAAGCGCAACTCCTGATCCAGCAGGAATTCCACCGTGCCTGCGCCGACATATCCCACCGCCTTGACCGCCGCCACTGCGGCGGCTCCCATCTCTTCGCGTAGAGCGGGGGTCAAGATGGGCGACGGAGACTCCTCGACGATTTTCTGGTGCCGGCGCTGGATGGAACACTCGCGCTCGTTGAGGTGGACGGCGTGACCCTGTCCATCGCCGAAGATCTGGAACTCGACATGGCGTGGTCGCTCGAGAAACCGCTCCAGGTACACGGTTCCGTTGCCAAAGGCCTTGCGGGCTTCACGGGAGGCGGCAGCCGCCGCCGCCACGACGTCGTCCCGGTCGTGCACCAGCCGCATACCCTTGCCGCCACCGCCGAAGGCCGCCTTGACCATGAGTGGAAATCCAACCTCGTCGGCAGCACTCCGTACCTGCTCACTGTCCATTTCACCATCGGCGCCGGGTGCAGGCAGCAACCCTCCCGGAACTACCGGCACCCCGGCATCCTCCATGATGCGCCGCGCCGCGGTCTTCTCGCCCATCTGGGCAATCACCTGGGCGGAGGGCCCGATGAAGACTACACCGGCGTCCAGGCAAGCCGCGGCGAAGCTTTCGTTCTCGGCCAGGAACCCGTAGCCGGGATGGACCGCCTCGGCGCCGGTCTCTGCGACGGCTGCCAGGATCCGGTCGCTGCGCAGGTAGGATTCCAGAGGCGAAGACGGGCCGATCTGGACCACCTCATCGGCCAGTTGGACGTGCATGGCCAGACGGTCGGCTTCGGAGCACACCGCCACCGTCGCAATGCCCAATTCGCGGCAAGAGTGCATCACCCTCACGGCGATCTCCCCCCGGTTGGCCACGAGGATCTTTTGGAAATATCGCTTCATCTGACCTCTCTCGATCTAACCACCGGAGGGTGGCCAGGAGATGTCCGTAGACCACGGCGTCGGCTCCTTGGCGAAGAAGGCGGCCAGCGCCGCCTGCGCTTCAGGGGACGTCCGGGCCTCGGCGATCATCTGGGCCGTGAATTCGAGACTACGATCGAAGCCAAGGGTCAACGTCCCTTCGATGAGACTCTTGATGCGTCCCAAGGCAGCCGGGCCACCTTGTAACAGGGAGCTCATGGTTCGGGCCACGGCCTCGTCCAGACCCTCCTGACCCGCCAGCCGGTCCACCAGGCCGATACGCCAGGCATCCACGGCACGAATGGGGTCACCGGTCAGAAAATAGTGCCGCGCCGCCGCCTGTCCAATGCGCTCGATCACGAGGGGGGCAATGACGCCGGCCACCAAACCCAACCGGACTTCACTGAAGGTGAATCTGGCTTCGGAGCCAGCCACCACGATGTCACAGCAGCAAGCCAGACCCACGCCACCCCCGAAGGCCGGGCCCTGAACCCGCGCCACCACCGGCACCGGACAGAGACGGATGGCCCGGAACATTGCGCCCATGGCGATGGCCGCCTCCAGGTTCTCCTGGAAATCGGCCGCGCCGAGCCGCCGCATATCGCTCAGGTCGCCGCCGGAGCAGAAAACAGACCCTGTGGAGCGCAGCAGCACGGCGTGGGGACGATATTCCCCCTGGCCGAGAGCCTCGTCGTTCACGCCTTCTGGCGGCGGTGGCTCCCGATAGGAGACCGATTCGAACAGTTCGGTCAGGGTCTCGATGGTGGCACTGTCAAAGGCGTTGCGCGCCTCCGGGCGATCCAGGGTCACCACCAGTACCTTGCCCACGATCTCTTTGCTCAGGGACATTTACTTCAGCCTCTCTCCGTGGGTATCCCGGCCCCGGCCCACCTACATGCGGTAGATACCGTACTTGACCGGTGGAATAGGTGCGTTCAGTGCCGCAGCCATTCCCAACCCCAGCACATCCCGGGTTTGCAGCGGATCAAGCACGCCGTCGTCCCACAACCGCGCGCTGCTGTAATAGGCGTGGCCCTCCACCTCGTACTTGTGCAGGATCGGCTCGACGATGGCCTTTCCCTCGGCTTCGGTCAGGGTACCGCCCGCACGCGCCACCTGCTCCTTCTTGACAGTCAGCAGTGTGCTCGCCGCCTGCTCACCCCCCATGACGGAGATCTTGGCCTGAGGCCACATGAACAAGAGCCGTGGCTGGTAGGCCCGCCCACACATGCCGTAGTTGCCGGCGCCGAAACTGCCGCCGACGATGACAGTGAACTTGGGTACGGTGCTGTTGCTGACCGCGTTGACCATCTTGGCGCCGTCCTTGGCGATGCCGCCGTGCTCGTAACGCTTCCCCACCATGAAGCCGGTGATGTTCTGCAGGAACAACAAGGGAATCCTGCGCGCGTTGCACAGCTCGATAAAGTGTGTGGCCTTGAGGGCTTCGGCGCTGAACAGGATGCCGTTGTTGGCCAAAATTCCCACACTGTAACCGTGGATCCTCGCGAAGCCAGTCACGAGGGTTGGGCCGTAGCGCGGCTTGAATTCGTGCATGCGGCTGCCGTCCACGATACGGGCAATGATTTCGCGCATTTCGAACGGAACGCGGGGGTCGTGGCTGATCACGCCATAAAGCTCCGCGGGGTCGTAGTACGTCTCCTCGGGCGGGTTGGTGGGTATGGTCGCTTTGGACACCGGGCCGAGGTTCTCGACGATATCCCGCACGATCCGCAAGGCGTGGGCGTCGTCGTTGGCCAGATGGTCGGCGACACCGGAGATGCGGGTGTGAACATCGCCACCGCCGAGCTCCTCGGCGGTCACGATTTCACCGGTAGCCGCCTTCACGAGGGGAGGTCCCCCTAGAAAAATGGTCCCTTGCTCCTTGACGATGACCACCTCGTCGCTCATGGCCGGCACGTAAGCGCCACCGGCGGTGCAGTTTCCCAGCACGGCACTGATCTGGCAGATATCTTTGCTCGACATGACTGCCTGATTGTAGAAAATGCGGCCGAAATGATCCCGATCAGGAAAGACTTCAGCCTGCAACGGCAGGAAAGCGCCACCGGAGTCCACCAGGTACATGCAGGGCAGACGGTTCTCCAGGGCGATCTCCTGGGCGCGCAGATGTTTCTTGACGGTCAGGGGGTAGTAGGTGCCACCTTTGACGGTGGCGTCGTTGGCCACGATCATGACCTGGCGCCCGTGGATCTGACCGATCCCCGTGATCACGCCCGCCGCGGGCGCCCAGCCGCCGTAGACCTCGTGGGCGGCCAGGGGAGAGAGTTCCAGGAACGGCGTGCCAGGATCGAGTAGCGCCTCGATGCGATCACGCACCATCATCTTGCCCTGGGACAGGTGGCGTTCGCGATACTTCGCCGCTGCCCCCTCACGGATCTTGGCCAGTAAATCGGCCATCTCCCCAACGAGCTGGCGATTGAGACGGTCATTCTCCTGGAAGGTGGGATCCTGTTTGTTGATTTTCGTCGGAATCCGTTTCATGGGCTCTCCTCGCGGGCGCCTAGGACACGGGGGAAGGTCGAACCACCCGACCAGTGGTCCAAACAAGCATTAACCCGGATTATTGAATCGCTGCGCGACCCTTCTTACCCAGTAGAAGTTTCACGAATAGTCCGGGATAAATCAAGCCTCCTGCCCACAGCTGCGCTTGTCATAGGTTGGCTGACCGTCTAGGCTCCTGCGCGCGGACAGGCATAACCTCGGATTCTTGAATCGCTGTGCGATGCCACTCACGCGATTCAATAATCCGGTCCAGCAGGGGAAAGTCAGAACCGAGGCTCGACGACATGTCAGAACAGGATTTCTGGATTCGCAACGGCGTCGTGGTCAGCGGCGAGGGCTTGTTGCCCGCCGACGTACACGTGCACCACGAGAAGATCGCGGCCGTGGTGCCCCGCGACTCATCTTCTCCCCAACCGCCGGCCGAGACCTCCACGCAGAGCGTGGATGCAGCACGCCTCTGGATCCTCCCCGGAGGCGTGGACGCCCATGTGCATTTCGGCATGCCACTGCGGGACGGCATCATTAGCCTCGGCTGGCGGGAGAGCTCGGAAGCGGC
>CBDURX010000149.1:0-5705 GCA_965369485.1 uncultured bacterium
CATACACACGCGCTTGCAGATCCTCGGCCAGGAGGGTGTTGACCAGCCGGCCGGCCAGATCGAAGATGCGCACGATGGTGAAGCCGTCTTGCGGCAGGGAGAAACGGATCGTCGTAGCAGGGTTGAACGGGTTAGGGAAGTTCTGTTCCACCTTGAAGACCAGTGGCACTTCGCCATCCCCCTCGGGTACCGGGTCGGAAATGCAGTTGGCCGACAGAGCGCCGATCAGGCCGCAGCCACCACTGTGGTCCGGGGCGCAGGGTGAAGTGCTGTCGATGTTGAAGTTGCCGGCTGCCTGTTCGCAAAACAGAGGATCCTCGGAGATATTGCCGTTGGTGCCGGTGGGGTCTGCCACGCCCCCGTACTGGTCTCCATCGTTGCCATAGACGTCGTTGCAGGAGAATGTGGCCGAACCGCTGGTCAAGTGCACTCCGTTCCCGGAGAAAGTCCCGCCCGTGTTGAAGACCGAGATGTTGTTGGCGATGGTCGGGCTGGCATTGGAGATATAGATGCCTGCGCCGCCGGAGGCCTGAGCGTCATTGACCGCCAATGTGTTGCCGGTAAGGTTGCTGGCGGCGACGTTCTGCAGAATGATTCCTCCCCCGTAGAAGTTGGCCAGGTTGCCCGTGAACAGCGAGTTTGTTACGTCGGCCGAGGGGGAATTGTCTATGAGGCATCCCGCGCCGGCATGAGCACTGTTGTCCTGGCAAGCGATGCTGTCGATCTCGGCCGTCGCACCGCTGACGTAGATACCGCCGCCGTTGCTGAAAGTCGCCGTGACCGTAAACCCGTTGTCGTGAACAGAGTCGCGCCGCATGCTGATGTGCTCTCCCGTCATGTAGATCCCGCCGCCGAACGACTTGACGAAGTTGTCGTAGATCTCGTTATCCGTCATGGTCAGGTACATGGTGCCTGTACCGGTAGCGTAGATGCCGCCGCCGGAATCCAGATCCGTGTGCCCGGAAATTCGGCAGCCGTTCATGGTGATGTCGGCCTCGGAGACATAGAAGCCGCCTCCCAGGGGCGCGTAGCTCAAGTTGTCCGTGAAGCTCGTATTGTCGTAGATTTCACAACCAGTCAGGGTCGGTCCGCCCTCGTGGATGAAAATGCCTGCGCCATGAATGGCCGAGTTGCCGTGCACGCGGACGTTTTCCAGGACGGCGTTGGAGTTGAACATTACGATGCCGCCGCCGCCGCCGAATTCACTGAAACTGCCCACGGAGTTGCCTGTCACCACGATATTGCGCAGAGTGGGCGAGGTTTGGTTTATCACGACACCACCGCCGTAGCGCCCGTTGAATGGACTCGCAAAGAAGGTGCCGCCGCCGCCTGTGCAGAGGAAGCCGTCCATGACCGTCGCGGTGGTGGTGCCACCCTGGAACTGCAGGGCCGTGGAACTCGCAGTGGTGCTGATGGTCGTCGGGTTACCGACGGGATCCCGGCTCGTGTAACTCGCATTGTAGCCGCCGAGAAGATGGAGTTCCTTGGCGATGATGGTTTGCGTGCCGCTGAGAATCTCCGACCCGAGGACGGCCACCGTATCGCCTGGGGCCGCCTCGTTCATGGCGTCCAGAAGGGTCGGGAACTCGTCGGGAATTTCCTGGAACGAATTCCCCAGCGCTTTCAGCAGATTGATGCGCCCGGAGCCCAGCAGTCCCTCGAGACCGACATTGAGGTCGTCGATGTTGTCGCAACTGTTCATGAGGTGATTCATGACCTGGACCCGATTCCAGCCGGGGTGGGCCGACCAGATGAGCGCGGCCGCGCCACAACTGATGGGTGAGGAGAAGGACGTCCCCTGCACACTGTTATAGGTGTGATTGCTCCCACCCTGATTCCACCAGGTTGTGTAGATGCCCACGCCGGGCGCGCAGATATCCACCCAGTGGCCAAAGCTGGAGAAGCTGGCTTTAATGTCGTCCTGTTGTGTGGCCGCCGCTGCGAGTACGTCGGCATGGCCGCCGAGGTAGGAAGGGATTTGGTCGTTATCGTTGCCGGCGGCCGTGATGATGATGACGCCCTGGTTGACGCAGGTATTGACGGCCATGCTGAGGAAGCTCGTCGAACCCCAGCTGCAGTTGACGAGGTCGGCGCCGTTGAAAGCGGCGTAGATCATGCCCTGGGATGCAAAATCCATCCGCACCACGCCCTGGGTCTCACCGTTGGGTAGCCAGCCGACGCGGACCGCCATGATCTTGCAGCCCCAGGAAGTGCCGGCGATCCCGAGGCCGTTGTCGGTGATCGCGGCGGCGCAGCCAGCGCAGGCGGTGCCGTGGCTCTCGTAGTCCATGGGATCGTTGTCAGGGGTGAGGTAGTCTTCGTCGGGGTAGCCCGGGTTGCCGGGTACGTTGACGAAGTCCCAGCCGCGGATGTCGTCGATCTTGCCGTTACTATCGTCGTCCACGCCGGGAGAACCGTAGTACTCCGTCCAGTTGGTCCAGATGGCGCCGTTGACGTGATCGGGATGGGGACCGCCGAGGTCCGGGTGCATCCAGTCCACACCGGAGTCCACGATGGCGATGACGATATTCGTGTCTCCTCTGGCCTCGGCCCAGCCTCCCACTCCTCGTATGTCCTTACCGCCGAGGGTCATGTTACGCAGGTACCACTGGTTGGCGTCGATGTCGTTGGGCACGTCGTACATCTTACAGATATCCACGACCTGGGCCTGGACCACCTCGGGCAAGGCCGCATAGGCAGCACGCACCGTTTCCAGATCGTATTTCACGGGGAAGTCCACACTCCAGACCAGGCGCAGGTCGGGGTCGTTGACCCGCTTCGGGGCGCCGACGAAGTCGTAGAGACGGGACATGTCCTCGATCTCGAACCGCTGCGCCAGGGCGTCGAGGGCGGGGATGTCCACGCCCACACCGTTGGCCGCCTTGGTGACCTTGGGGAACAGCCCCTTCTCGAGGGTGATCACGACCCGGTCGGGGACCTGGCCGACCACAGACGGATTTTCGTATTCCGCGTACGCCATGGTCGTCCCCCACAACATGAGCAGCAGGACGGAGCAGAGTACCTTCTTCATGGTGGCTTCCTCTCTCGATGATCTGTGGCTGAGACTAATGATTCAGTCGTGGTTGTGGTCCTCAGTGAGCAGTTGGGAGGGATAAATCTTGTATCCCAAGTGATTATAAGTAATTGTCAGCTCACAATCAATGAATCACGAAACTGTTTTGTCAGGTGAGCCGTGATCACCTCGGAGATGGCTCTCTAAGGAGTTGTGGCGGTTGGAGATCCTGAACGTCATGTTCATCGAGCCTTACGACGGCGGCTCCCACCGCGCTTTCCGCCAGGGCTTGGCCGCTCACAGCCGCCACCGGCTGGAGTGCTTGACCTTGCCGCCACGCTTCTGGAAATGGCGTATGCGAGGCGCCGCGCCCTACTTCGCCGACATCATCAACCAGCGTTCCGGACCAGCCTGCAATCTCATCGTGGCCACCGACTTCCTGAATCTTGCAGATCTCCGCGGGCTGCTGGCACCACCCTGGGACCGGGTGCCCTGCTTGCTTTACATGCACGAGAACCAGCTCACCTATCCTCTGTCGCCGGAGGAGGAGTTCGACTTCCACTTCGGCTTCACCAACATCATCAGCGCCCTGGTCGCGGTGGCGGTCGTTTTCAACTCGGTCTATCATCGTGAACTTTTTCTGGAGTCTCTACCGAACTATCTGGCCAAGATGCCCGATGCGGTGCCCAAGGACGTTCGGCGCCGCATCGCTGATAAGAGTGTGGTGTTACCGGTTGGCCTGGACCGATCGCCCCACGTGTCCGACGCGTTTGCGCCATATCTGGGAGGGGAGTGCGAGCCGGAGGTCGGACCGCCGTGGCCGCAGAACGGCGAGGCGCCGGTGATCCTCTGGAATCACCGCTGGGAGTTCGACAAGCGGCCCGACCAGTTTGCACAAGCTCTGCTACAACTCCTGGCGGAAGGTGTTTCCTTCCAGGCAATGCTCCTGGGCGAACCGCGGGGGCACGAGGAGGTTTTCGTCCCGCTGCGGGATCGCCTCGGGGAACGTTGCCTCGCCTTCGGGTTCGTTCCCGACAGGCAGGAGTACGCACACCTCCTGTCCGGAGCGGACCTGGTCGTCAGCTGCGCCGAACAGGAGTACTTTGGGATTGCCGTAGCCGAAGCCATTCACGCCGGCGCCTATGCCGTATTGCCCAGGCGGCAGGTGTACCCATCCCTTTACGGCAGCTTGTGTAAAGGCAGGCATTTCTACGAGGGCAGTGGCGACCTGATCGCACTGTTACGAGACCTGTTGACCGGCAGTAGCTGCGGCCACGTCTGTTCGCTGCCGCTGGATTGTGACGCTTTTTGCTGGGAGCGCCTGACATCCCGGTATGACGAGTTTTTCGCCGAACTGGCCTGTTAGCCCGGGTTAGGAGAGGACGATGGCCCCCCCGCGCGATTATAACTGTTACCTGATAGACATTGAAGGCGTGCTAGTACGCGACAAGCGGTACGAGGCGATCGCCGGTTCCCGGGAGTGGTTCGCAGGCCTGGACGGGCGCGGAATCCGGTACTGCCTGGTCAGCAACAACACGACCCACAATCCCGACGAACTGCGCGCGGACCTGGCGCAGGCTGGTTTCACGGTCGGGCGGAAGCAGCTCGTGACGGCCCTGGAGCTGGGCGTCGAACTTCTGGCGCGCTGGGGCAAGCGACGTATACTCTGGTTGGGAACGCCCCGCCTACAGGACTACTGGCGCGACCAGGGTTTCGAACTGGTGGAGTCCGGAGCGTGTGACGCCGTGGTGCTGGGTGCCAACCCCACCCTGCAGATCGCTGATCTGAACCGGGCCCTGTCGCCGTTGCTGGACGACAAAGCCGAGCTGGTGGCCTTGCACCGCAACCTTTTTTTCCTGGACAGCAGAGGCCAGCGACTCCTGGGGCCAGGTGCCTGGTGCGCGGCGCTGGAAGAGGCATCCGGTGCCGGCAAGGCGGTCTGTGTGGGCAAACCGCGGGAACGTATTTACCGTGAAGCTCTGGAAAGGGTTGGCGCGGCAGCCAACGAAGCCCTATTTATCTCGGATGATCCACTGAGCGATCTGATCATGGCCAAACGGTTGGGGATGGGGACTGCCTTCATGCTCAGCGGCAAGTACCCCGACCACGATGTACTGGGCCGCATGGCTCAAGAGGATTGGCCCGAGATCATCTGTGAACGGCCAGCTGACCTGATTTGAGATGGTACTATGAAGGATGGTGAAAACGAGGCCAGGAGCACGGCGGCCGAGCGCGAGCGGACGCTTGCCATGGCATTGTCTACCTGGGACCTCGAGCGGACGCGCCGGGATCGACCGAACAGTCCACGGTCACGGGTCGTTCTGCTACGAGCGCACCAGCGGCTGCAGGAAGGTGTCGAAGCGCGAAAAGGCGTCCCGCCCGAGAAACGATCCTCCATCAAGATCCGAGACGAATCTCGGACAGCCTGTCTTTTGATCCACGACACCCACGACTCTCCGGCCGACTTGCGGTCGCTGGCGGAACATTTGTACCGTAACGGTTTGACTGTCTATGCGCTGTTGTTGCCGGAACACGGCAAGGAAGATTCTCACGAGGTGATGTGGAGAGCCTGCCAGCAGGAGGTACGGCTTCGTTTCCGACTGTTGCGCCGGGCATACAACAGGGTGTACGTGATAGGTCAGGGTTTCGGCGCCACGCTGGCCATCCTCTTGGCCGCGAAAGAGCCCGTGCC
>CBDURX010000150.1:0-5687 GCA_965369485.1 uncultured bacterium
GACCAGTAGTAGGTGTCTCCCAGTGCCGACCAGGCGTCCTCGTAGTCGGGGTATTTACGCGTGAGCGAGGCGAGATCTACCTCGGCCAGTGCGTATTTCCCCCGCCAGGCGAGAAGCCGCCCGCGGCCGAGCAAGGCATCCGGATCATCGGGATACGTCGCCAGCAGGGAGGAATAGGAGGCGAGTGCCTGGTCCCACTGATTGGCGAAGGACTGTGCACGCGCCAGCCCGTAGAGCGCCTCGTATGAGGTCGGTTCGATCTGCAGATGGATCTGGAAAAACCCGGCAGCCTGCTCGTAGTCACCCTTCTCGAGGGCGACGTTGCCGCACGCAAGCGCTGCACTCAGCAGCATGACCAGGAAAGGGGTGGTCATCTTACCGGCTCCTCGGCAATTCCCCTGTGGCTCATCCTGCCCCAGCCCTTGACGCCGCGCACGGCCGAGAGTGTGCCTCGCAGCCGCCAGAATGTACTCAGCTGGCGGTATCCGATGTTTTCGAGGATGGCCAGGAGGAAAAGTTGCAAGAAGTTGGACCATCCCGGATACCGGCGCAGAGACAATTCCTCGAGGCCGATGGCGGCGATGGACAGGGTGGAACTGAGCACGAACGCTACCATCAGGAAGGCGACGATGTAGATGTGGTTCACGAGCCCCAGGTAGATGGCCACAACGAAACCGATGTACCCCAACGCCTCCACGATGGGTCCCAACATCTCCAGGAAGAAAAAATGGGGAAACGCCGTCATACCGATCCGGCCAAAGCGGGGGTTGAACAGCATCTTGATGTGCCAGGTCAGGCTCTCGATGAGGCCGCGTTGCCAGCGATCGCGCTGCCTCCCGAGTGCACCGGCTGTTTCGGGGCATTCCGTCCAGGCCAGGGGATCGGGGACGAAGGCGATGCGATAGGGGATGCTGTGCTCGCGGCAGTAGCGGTGCAGCCGGACGACCAGCTCCATATCCTCACCGACGGTACCCACCGCGAATCCGCCCGCCTGAATCACGATCATCCGCCGGAAAAGTCCGAATGCGCCCGAAATGATGATGGTGGCATCGCAGACATCCCAGCCCATGCGTCCGGTGAGAAAAGAACGCAGATACTCCAGGACTTGAAAACGCGCAAATAGATTCCGTGGCAGGCCGACCTCTTGCAGCACTCCAGCACGCACGGTGCAACCGTTGACGATGCGAATGCTGCCGCCGGCAGCGATCGTGGTGGCATCTTCCAGGAAAGGCCGCACGATCCTCGTGAGGGCGTCGCGCTCGATCAGGCAGTCCGAGTCCATGGCACAGAACAACGGCGTGCGGCAGAAGCACAGACCGGCGTTCAGCGCATCCGACTTGCCACCGTTGTCCTTATCGACGACCCAGAGGTCGGGATAGGAGTCGCTGTTGTAGATTCCCCGGATCCGCGCCGTGGGCATGTCGGCCATGGGCATGCGATCCGTTGGCTTCAACGCGAAGGCTTCGATCAACCTCTGCAAGGTTTCGTCTGCGGAACCGTCGTTCACGAAGAGGATCTCATAGCGGGGATAATTGAGGGTGAGCAGGGCCTTGACGGCCTGTACACAGGTATTTGCCTCGTTGTAGGCGGGGCAAATGACCGTGATCGGCGGTACGTGGCTCGAAACGACGAGATCCTCGATGTCCAGCACCTTGAGCCGCCGGGCGTGTCGCCTCAGACCTTTGTAGGCGAGGAGGCTCATCACCAGGTAAACCGTGTTCAGGGTCGCGAAGTAACCAAATGCGACGTAGTTGATGCCCAACACGCATGTGTAAACGAACTGTTCCATGGCATGACTTCCTCGGCGAGTACTTGGCGAGCGAGGAGAGCCCGACTCTCGGGTACCCCCGCCAGTTCGATCAAGATCGCCGCTTTGCCCAGCTCCAGTAGCCCTTTGGCGGCTCGCAGGGCAACCCATGGTGAAGAATCCCAAAAGGCCTCGCGCAAGGTCGGCGCGTCGTCCTCCGAACCCAGTGTCGCCAAGGCTGTGATGGCGTGAGCGCGTACCACGAAGTCGGGGGACGCGACGAGAGGACGGATCACCTCGCAGTGTTGCGGATGCCCTACTTCGCTCAGCAAGCGCAGGCAGGCAGTCAGAACCTCACGGTCGTCCTCTCTCGCGACCCTTTGCGCGGCTAAATCTCCAGCCTGCACGTCGTGCAGCTCCCGCAAGCTCTCTGCAAGCACAGTACACACTGGGCTGGACAGTCCGGGATCGGCGAAGGATTTACGCAGAATCGGCGCAGCTGAGGGTCCCAGGGAGGAAAGCATGGAGGCGAGAAAACCGGTGGTCCAAGTCCCGAAGCGAGCGAGGTTGTCGATGATCTTCTGCGCGTGTTCCACATATTGTTCACGCGCCAGGGCACGGGCGGCGATCATAGCTACCAGTGGCTTGGGGTCGTTCAGTGCTTCGATCACGTGTTCGGCGTATGCAGGTAGACCCAGAATAGTCAGTGCCTGCACGGCACTCGCCCTGCGCTCTGTATTCCCCATTTTCACGCTCGCTGCCACGAGGGGTAGGTATGGGCGGGCGAGGTCAGACAGGACATATCGCTCGGTACCCTGCAAGCGGCGAGCGAAGCGCAACAAGAAGTCGACGAAATAGAGTTCTTCATCCTTGGCGATATGTCGCCATAGACCCTCGTAGTCGCGGCCGCCTGCGATAAGTTCTATGATCCCGGTTTCCCATTTTTCCTCGAGTTTCTTCCATTTTACCGCCTGCGCGTTGTTGTTCATGCGCAAGGCGACCGCAGCCACCGAGAAGACCATGGCCAGGAGAAAGACCAGAGCGGTGCTGCCGATCAGCAGAAGAAGGATCTTGTCATCGACCGCAAGGTTGTGAATCCATTTCATCTCGAGCACGTGTATGTATCTCCCCTCATACGAGGTCCGGAATGCCCTCAGCCGCAGGTGCGGTCTCAGCAATTGTGGTGGTTCGGTCTGGATCACCCGGCTGTAAGTTCTTACGGAGAAGGCGATGGGCGCGGATCAGGAGCTCGGCGGGAGAGAAAGGCTTCAAAATGTAGTCGTCTGCGCCCAGCTGGAATCCGCGTGCGATGTCTTTCTCGCTACCCATGGAGGTCAACATGACGATGGGCAGGCGGGCGAGAGAGGGGATCTTGCGCAACCGGCTGAGGAGTTCGAATCCATCCATTCCGGGCATCTTGACGTCTAAGATGGCCATGTCGATGGATTCGTTCTGTGCGGCCGCGTAAGCGTCGGCGCCGTTGGTGTAGTGCAGCACCTCGAAACCTTCGTGCTGCAGCCTGTGGATAACGATCGAGGCGATGAGATCGTCGTCCTCGGCCAGAAGAACCCTTGTCGTTATTGTTATTTCTTCATCGCTGACGGGGGAGCAAATCCTGTCCCTCCCCTCCTTCTTGGCCCGCCGCAGGAAGTACTCGGCCTGAACGACCGCTGCTTCTGCGCTCGCGGAGTTGGTAACAGCAGTTATGCCCACAGACATGGTCAGCGTTATGGAATCGCCGTTTTCCACCCGGATTGGTCTACTACGCAAGGAGGCACGCACCTTTTCCAGCGCCACGATACCGTCCACGATCCAGGTTCCCGGGAACAGCACGACGAGCTTGTCGTCGACCCATCGCGCAATCTGGTCGGACTTGCGCAGGCACTTGATCATGATTTCAGTGAACTGCTGCAGCACATGGTCACCTGCGTCACGGCTGTGTTTCGCGTTGATCCAGCGGAAATTGTCGAGATCGACGAGGGCTAGGGCGAGGGGCGCGTTTCTTTGCAAGGATGATGTGAGTTGACGCTGAAAAATTTCTGTGAATGCCACACGATCGGGTAGCTGGGTCAACTCATCACGACTTCGTCCGGCAGCCGGTGGAGACGCGCCATCCAGCTTCGCCGCCACCATGGCATCGAGGGCTTCCGGATCGAACGGCTTCTCGACGAACTCGTCAGCGCCCAAGGCGAAACATTCCGCTTTGGCTTGTGCGCAATTCTGGCCGGAGAGTACGATGATCGGCACCTTGGCTGTAGCGGGAGCGCCGCGCATCCGCGAGAGCAGGTACCGGCCATCCATGTCGGGTAGGACCAGGTCCAGTAGGATCAGTGCACATTCGGCGCTCATTAAGATTTCTATCGCCTCTGTGGCCGAATTCGCGACTAGCACCTCTCGGCCTGGAGCTTCGAGCCCCAATCTCAACAGCTCCGTGATGGCGGGATCGTCGTCGATGACGAGAATTCGTTTGGGTGCGGGATCAGGACCTGGCTTCAACTCCTGCAGCAGTGTCAGCAGGCGGGTCAATTCCTCGGCGAGCTTTTCCTTGGGAGCATCCATGAGCGCCTCAGCAGCGAGGGTCACCTGGGGATATCCGTACGTTCCGCCGGAGCCCCGCAAAGAATGGGCAATACGGCGGATCACCTCCACTGCGTCCTCGTCGAGGGCATCACGACTGGCCTCGAGTTCTGCGATTTGTGGGGCGGTGACTTCCCAGTAGAGCTCCTGCAAATGCTTCATAGCACTCGACCTTCAGCTGGAACACGAGGAACGAGAAAGCCGGTATCCGGCGGCACCCTGAGCCACACCGTGCGGATCCCCAGACACTCATATTCATATCGGCAGCGTTTTAGGAAACTTGTTGGTAGACACGGATTCCTGACGTGCAAATACCCAGAGGCCGTCACCGTGGAAAGAAAAGCCCACGGTCGGTATGAGACCGTGGGCTTGTCGTCTAAACGCCTGTGCCCGGCTCGATGTCACGCCGGGTAAAGTGGGTCGGTGGGCTCTGGCAATAATGACGTAGTTACTACGTCTACCGCCGTGCCTACTCCGGCGGCGCCACCTTGGGCGCCTCCATCCCCAGCTGGTCCATCAGGAAGGCGCGCAGCTCGGCGCGCTGCTCGATCTGGGTCGAGAGCGTCGTGCCGCCGCCGTGACCCGAAGCCTTGCGCACCAGCAACACGTGTGGTTCACCGTTCGGGTCGACCTCCTGCAGGAGTGCCACCATCTTGCGTGCGTGCAATGGATCCACCCGCGCATCGTTCTCGCTGCCGGTGACCAGGCAGGCCGGGTACTTCGTGCCTTCCTTCACGCCGTGGTAGGGGGAGTAGGCATGGAGGTACGCGAACTGCTCGGGATCGTCAGAGCTGCCGTACTCCTCGGCCCAGATGTTGGCCAGTCCGAAGCTGTGGTAGTTCACCATGTCCAGTAGCGGCACGCCGCACAGGACCGCCCTGTACAGGTCGGGTCGCTGCACCATGCAAGCTCCCACCAGCAGTCCGCCGTTGCTGGCGCCATTGATCGCCAGCTTGTCCGGGTTGGTGTACTTGTTGTCGATGAGCCACTCGGCGGCCGCGATGAAGTCGTCGAACACGTTCTGTTTCTTCTCCTTCATGCCCGCCTTGTGCCAATCCTGGCCGTACTCGCCGCCGCCGCGCAGGTTAGCCAGGGCAAAGACGCCGCCCGCCTCGAGCCAGACCAAGCTGCTGGTGGAGAAACGCGGGGTCATGGAGACGTTGAATCCGCCGTAGCCGTACAGCATGGTGGGGTTGTTCCCGTCCAGCTGCATGTCCTTGCGGTGCACGATGAACATGGAGACCGGCGTGCCGACCTTGGAGTCGAACCCTACCTGCTCGGCTGACATCTGGTCCTCGTCGACCTCGTCACGGAACTCCCGGAGAACCACCAGCACGATGCTATCGGAATGGGACTTGAATGT
>CBDURX010000151.1:0-5684 GCA_965369485.1 uncultured bacterium
TCGGCCGCAGCGACGAGGTGTCCATAACTTTGAGTGGAAGTACACCGACTGTAACCGTCCTGCACGCCAACTACCCCAACCCGTTCAACCCCATCACGCACCTCGAGTTCGAGCTGGCGCACCCGGGACACGTGCGGCTGGAGGTGTTCGACCTGGCGGGGCGCAAGATCCGTACCCTGGCGGACGAGCCGTTGCCGGCCGCGGTGCACGAGCGCCAGTGGGACGGACGTGACGACCGGGGTCGAATCGTTCCGAGCGGCACTTATTACTGCCGGATGGAGGCCGGCGGACTGACGGCCATGTGCAAGATGCTTCTGCTCAAGTAGGAGATCTATCACTCTTCAGCTGTAGATCACTCCGCTACCAGCTGCTTGTGCTGCACGATCAGCTTCTGCACCACGTCCGGCTCGGCCAGGGTCGTGACGTCGCCCAGGCCGGTGTACTGCCCCGCCGCGATGTTGCGCAAGATCCGCCGCATGATCTTGCCGCTGCGGGTCTTGGGTAGCCCCGGTGCAATCAGGATCTGGTCCGGCGTGGCGAAGGGTCCAATACTGTGGCGTACCTGTTCCTTCAGGGCGCCGACCAGCTCCGCTGCACCGCCGCCGTCGAATGCGGGGTTCAGGATCACGTAGGCGAAGATCCCCTGTCCCTTGATCTCGTGGGGGAAGCCGACCACCGCCGCCTCGGCCACCGCCTCGTGGGCCGCCAGGCCGTTCTCCACCTCGGCGGTACCCAGGCGGTGACCGCTGACGTTGATCACGTCGTCCACACGGCCGGTGATCCAGTAATATCCGTCTTCGTCCCGGCGGCAGCCGTCGCCGGTGAAGTACAGGCCCGGGTACTTGGTGAAGTAGGTCTCCTTGAACCGCTCGTGGTCGCCGTACACGGTGCGGGCTTGCCCCGGCCAGGATCGAGCCAGACACAGATTGCCGCTCACGCCGTTTCCGTCCAAGATCTTCCCCTTCTCGTCCACAACCAGCGGCTTGATGCCGAAGAAAGGCAACGTGGCCGAACCGGGTTTGGTGGGAGTCACGCCCGGCAGCGGCGTGATGAGGATGCCGCCCGTCTCCGTCTGCCACCAGGTGTCCACCACGGCGCAGCGGCTGTCGCCCACCACGTCGTGGTACCAGCGCCAGGTCTCGGGGTTGATGGGCTCGCCCACCGTTCCCAGGATGCGCAGGGAGCGCCGAGAGTGGCACTGCACGAACTTGTCGCCCGCACACTTGATGGCCCGGATCGCCGTGGGTGCCGTGTAGAAGATGCTCACACCCAGGTCGTCCACGATACGCCAGTAACGCCCCGCATCGGGGTAAGTCGGGATCGACTCGAACAGGACCGTGGTGGCTCCGTTGGCCAGCGGTCCGTAGACGATGTAGGTATGCCCGGTGATCCAGCCGCAGTCCGCGGCGCAGAAATAGACCTCGCCGTCCTGGTAGTCGAAGACGAGGCGGTGGGTCGTCGCGGCGTAGACCATATATCCGCCCGTGGTGTGCATGACTCCCTTGGGCTGACCCGTCGATCCGGAAGTGTAGAGGATGAACAGCGGGTCCTCGGCGCCCATGAATTCGTAGGTGCAGGTGGACCGCTGTTTGCTGCACTCCTTGTCCAGCCAGAAGTCGCGCCCAGCCTCCATGGCCACGTCCGTGTCGGTGCGCCGCGCCACGAGGACTGTCTTGACCAGATCCAGGCCTTCCACGGCCCGGTCTACCGTCTGCTTCAGCGGCAGCCGCCGGCCGCCGCGCAACCCCTCGTTGGCCGTGATCACGATCTTGCAGCCGGCGTCGAGGATCCGGTCCCGGATAGCCTCGCTGCTGAAGCCGCCGAACACCACCGAGTGCACCGCGCCGATGCGGGCGCAGGCGAGCATGGTGTAAGCCAGCTCGGGGATCATGGGCAGGTAGACGCAGACCCGATCGCCCCGCCGCACACCGTGGTGGCGCAGGACGTTGGCCACCCGGCAGACCTCGTGCTTCAGCTGACGGTAGGTGATGTGCTCGTACTCGCCGGGCTCGTCCTTGGCCCAGATGATGGCCACCTGGTCACCGCGCTCGTTCAGGTGGCGATCCACACAGTTGAAGCAGGCGTTCAACCTCCCGCCCAGGAACCAACCGAAATCGACCTCTTCGTAGTCGCTGTCGAAGACGGTCTCCCAGCGGTGAAACCAGCTGATGGCCTCGGCTTGCTGGCTCCAGAAGTGTGCGGGATCGTCGAGGGAGAGGCGGTACAGTCGATCGTACTCTTTGCGGCTGTTGATGTGGGCGTTGGCGACGATGTGGGATTTGGGATTGATGACATCCTGATCTTGGCTGCTCTTGTCCTCGGCCATGTCATTCTCTCCTCTTTGGTATGCCGGTTGAATATGGATGAAAAAGTTCAGCGCTAGCGCCAGCTGGGATAGTAGGTGTCCATCAGCTCTCCGCACTCCTCGGCGAATGTCGCGTGATGCCGACTGGTCCAATGCTCGAACTCGGAAGATGCATAACCCTGTTCGGCCCCTGGAAACGGTCGCTCGGTGGGCGAAATCTCAAGGTAATCCAGGAAATCGGTCATCGCTCCTCTACTTGAGAGGAGCTCCTCGTACCGCATCGTAAGGTGGGCGATGGCCGCCATGTTACGGACAGTGCAGGTCCAGAACTGGCAACACTGCCGAAAGAGGTCGCCCTCGAACGTGGGTTTGATCCGGTTCCCGATCTTGTCATCCTGATACCAGCCCCGGTTCAGGCCGGACTGAACGACGTTACGGCCGTCCCGGATGAGATGCACCACCTTGTCCGCCTCCACACATTCCGGCACCAGAGCGAAGTAGGACGAGGTTTCGATTGCGTGTCTGAAGCCGGTGGTGATGTGGCGCACATTGTCCTGATCTCCTGCCGCGATGGCCGGCAGGATGTACTCGCGAAGTGTCTCGTGCCGGGCGCACGCCGGCCGGCCCTCCCGGAAGCGCAGTCCGTTGAGGAAGGAGGCTAGAGAGCGACTCCCGCAGCAACCGGAGCCGGAGACCAGCAGTTTCAGCCGCCGCTGCTGCGCTACGATTTCCTGCTTCCACGGTCGGCTCAGGTAGCGCTTCGATAACTGGCCGTGCCGTACGGTCAGCCAGCAGATCTCGTTCTCAGGCAGATGGTTGATACGCAGACTGTCCTGGTCGGCGGGGAAAGCGTAACTCCTGCTCGCGAAACCGGCTTTCAGCCGCACGAACCGGGGCCGCTGCCACTGGCGGTGGCTCTTGTACAGGGTTATCGCCCCGGCATGGGTGGTCACTTCGAAATGCTCGATCACTTTGTAGCCCCTCTTAACGAAGGAGTGTTCCGGTTGCATCCATCGTAATCGGCCGTTCATCCCCTGGGGGACGCTCTATGTAACAAATTATCGCACTTCTTCGCAAACATGAAAAGACTTATGGTGAGGCGGAGCGACTTGTCGTACATATAGGAAACCGTGATCCGGTCGAAAGGTGCTTCCTTGAGAATACGTAGACTCACTGCTGGATGGATCTTCCTCTTTCCCCTCATCAGCGGAATGCTCCTGACGACTCCACCCGTCCGGGGTGAAGCCGTCATGCAGATGCAGTGCGGTGTGGACTTCCTGCTGAGCTTTAAGCTGGGCAGTCTGCCGGCCGAGGGGTTGCGGATGGCCGCGCCGGCCGAGAGGGGCCAGAAGAACGCGAACATCACTCTCGTGGCCGGACCCGGTCTGGCCAGCCATTCCGCGGCGCTGGCGGCCTGGCAGAGCGCCGTCGCCATCTGGGAAAGCTGGCTCCTGGACCCGGTTTCCGTACGCATCGAGGGCGACCTGGTGAATTTGCCCCAGAACGTCCTGGGCTCCACCACCTCCCGGGCATTCGGAAACAACTACCGCACGATACGAGATGCTATCAGCAATGATGCCGGCCATGACGAGGAGCTGCTGGCCGGCCTGCCGGATCTGTCCCAGCTCAGTCTGCAGATGCCGGCGGGGTTCAGTTTCCCCGACCAGATGATCGCAACGAAGGCCAACCTGAAGGCTCTGGGCTTCGACATGAGCTTCGACCGGAATTCCCCCGATGCGGAGATCGAGTTCAACCTCGATTTCTTGCCCCATTTCGATTTCGATCCCAGCGATGGGATCGACGCGGACAAGATCGACTTCGAGGCCGTCGTGGTCCACGAGATCGGGCACGCCCTGGGATTCGGCTCGGCCGTGGACATCGTGGACCACCAGCGCTCCATCGACCAGCCTGTGCCTGTGCCCATTTATCCTCTGGATCTGTTCCGCCTGGAGCCGGGTGAGGGGGTTGCCGATTTCACCAATGCCGCCCGGGTGATCACCACCGGCGACCAGGTGCAGGTGCAGATGTTTTTTGACGGCGTGAACGACCTGCAGATGTCCACGGGGGTGGATTTCGGGGACGGTCGTCAGGCCAGCCACTGGAAGGACGACCAGCAGACCGGCGTCGCCATCGGCATCATGGATCCGACCCTCTCCCCGGGCAGTCGGGAAGAGCTGAGGGAAGCCGACTTGCGAGCCTTCGGGCTGATCGGTTGGGATGTCGCCGCCGAACCCACCGAACCGCCGCCCGATCCGCCGGACGAACCCCCGCCGTCGCCCTTCCAGATCACGACCGTTTATCCCAATCCGTTCAATCCCCGCGTGACGGTCGAGTTCACGGTGGAGTTCAACGTGCCGGTGGCCGCCGAGGTGCGTCTGGATGTCTACGATCTGCAGGGCAGGCTGGTGCGCAGGATGGATTCGCAGGTCTTTGCCGCCGGCGAGCACACGACCAGCTGGGATGGCACCGCCGAGGACGGTGGGCGCGTCGGCTCGGGCGTGTATTTCCTGCGACTCCTGACCGGGTTGGGCGCGGAATCCCGCAAGGTCGTGCTCGTTAAATAGTAAAGCGTTCACGTGATGTGAATAACCCGGGTTAGTATCCCACGCCGATCGCCTCGCACAGGAACTTTACCAGAGGCGACCCCGCCCGGAAAACCGACTCGAGCCGCTGCGGGAAGTCCGCCGCCGTGACATCCTTCTGGGTCAGCTGCGCAAATCCGGTAAAGCTCTTCCACTTCAGGTCTTCGCAGAGGGGATGCTCGGGGTCGAAGCCGCGTGGTGGTCGCTTCAATTTTTCCCCCCTCATCTCGTACCTCTCTGTAAACTGCCGGCCGCCGGCACTCCGTCGCCACCGCTGGGGATCGGCCACGATGGCGTTGCGGATCTTGGTGAGGGTCGGATTGTCCGGGCACCAGATGCCGACCCCCGCGAACACATGACCTGGCTCGAGGTGAAGGTAGAAACCAGGTGCGTGGGCATTCTTGCCGACCTCGTGGCGGAAGTGGACGCCGGTGTGCGTCTTGTAGGGATCCTTGTTCTTGGCGAAGCGGATGTCGCGATAGATCCGGAAGAGCGAACCGCCCACCGGCCGCGGGTCGGCCAGGAAGCACCTGCTGATCTTGCCCAGGTGGGGCGCGAAGTCGGTGATGAACCGTAAAGCCGGTTCTTTGACCTCCTCCTCGTAGCGCCTCTTGTTGGCATGGAACCAGTCGCGCCGGTTGTTCCGTTTCAGCTCCCGGAGGAAGTGGAACAGGGTGGGGGTGAAGTAGCTGGACCGGAGCTGTGTCTTGGTTCTCGGCATGGATCTTCCTCACGCAACGCCTGTGGAGCATGTCTCACTTCAGCAAGGTCATGTGCCGGGAGAGACTCTGATCACC
>CBDURX010000152.1:0-5684 GCA_965369485.1 uncultured bacterium
CCGGAAGCCACGCCGGTGATCCCGCGGCTCTTGCGGTCGAAGTCCTGGGATACAGTGCGCTGTTCCTCGGCAGGCACCCGGCCAAGCATGGCTATGCTGGCCGTGAGCTGCTCGACCATGCGATCAGGCAGCATACTGAGAATGGGACCCGCTACCTCGGGTCCGAGGGAGACGAGAAAGACCGACGCTTTGCGGACCGGATTGATCACCTGCGACCTGCCCTTTACCCCCGCGCTGATTCGAGGCGCGGGATTACTCGCTCTCGTTGATCCAGGACTGGATCACCTCGGCCACTCGTTCTGGATTTCCGGCGGCGAAATGCTTCACTTCATCAACCATTCGCTGGTCCGAATTGACGCCGTCCATGTCCATGGTGGGACCGCTGTCGTTCGCGGCCGCCGACCGCCGCCGCCCACCGCTGCCGGACGGGAAACCCTCGGACACCAGGCGGCCCAGGTTCCGCTTGAGGCTCAGAATCAGCATGGCGGCAATACCGAACAGGAGAAGGCGGCCACCGAACTGGGAGACCAGCTCCAGCCATACCGGCGAGCCGCCTCCGTCGATCGATTCCTCGACACGGCCGTTGAACGGCATGTTAACTACCTCGATCCGGTCACCGCGCCCACTGTTGAGCCCGATGGCTGTCTGGACGATACGGCGGATCTGGTTCAGATCATCGTCGCTGCGGGGGCTGTACACCGGCTCTCCGCCCTCGGGCGGCAGTGCGTAACTGCCGTCCACGAAGACCGCCACGGACAGCAACTTGACGCCGCCGGTCTCCCCGACAATCCTCTCGACAGTGCGGTTGATCTCGTAATTGGTCACACTCGATTCCTGACTGCCGCCCGTCTCGGGGTCGGACGACTCATCAATTTCCTCGCTGCGCACAACGGTGGCCTCGGGGTCGAAGATCTCACGCTCGCTGTCGATCTGCTCGAAGTTCAGGATTGCATCCACCCGCACGATGGAGTGCCCACTGCCCAGCACTTGACTCAGCATGCTCTCAGCCTTGGCTCCCAGGTATTCCTCCACTTCCTTCTTCAAGGCAAGTTGGCTTTCCGAACGGCCGACGGTGCCGCCGTCGATGCCACTGGACAGGACCTGTCCGTGCTGGTCGATCACCGTGACCTTGGCGGGCTCGAGACCCTCGACACTGCCGGCCACCAGGCTCTGGATCCCTGCGATTTGCATCTCGCCCAGGTTGCCGTGGCGCCCCATACGCACCACGACCGAGGCCGTGGGTTCGGATCGTAATTTCTTGAAGATGGAAGGTTTCGGCAGGACCAGATGTACCCGCGCCGAGTGAATACCAGCCAGGGACTCGATGGTCTTGGTCAGCTCTCCCTCGAGGGCACGTTTGAAGTTCACGTTCTGCAGGAACTCCGTCAGACCGTACTGTTTGCCGTCGAAGATCTCGAATCCGACGGTGCCGCTGGAAGGGACTCCCTTGGCGGCCAGGTCGACGCGGAGCCGGTGAACGGCTGATTCGGGCACAAGGATGGTCGTGCCGCCGTTGACCAGGTCCGCCTCGACGTCCTGCTTGCTAAGTTCCTCCAGGGCCAACGCCGCATCCTCGGGCGCCAGATTCGTGAAAAGCACCGCCTTCTGCTCTTGTTGCAACCAGAGAGAGAAAATGACGACGCTGATGGCGCCGGCGGCGAGCAGGGCAGTCAGCAACACCTTCTGGTTGAAACTGAACCGACCAATTCTCTCACCAATCCTGTCGAGCAGCTGTTTGATCCCGTCCATGCTGTTCCTTCGTTTCCTCTGCGCCAGCGACGGTCAGTTTCGCCTAGACCTGCATGCGCATGATTTCTTGGTACGATTCCAACAACCGGTTACGCACTTCCAGCAAAAGCTGAAAAGCCAACTGTGCCTCCTCGGCGGCGGCCATCACGTCGTGCACGTCGGTGACACGACCGGCCACCATACCCTCGATCATCTCGTCCCGCCGCGACTGCAGTGTGTTGACCTCACCGAGGGCCGACTTGAGCGTTTCTGCAAAGGAAGAGTGGTCCGCCGGTTTTTCCAGCTGCTGGTAGATACGGCGTGGATCCACGCTGCCCAGTGCTCGCATCCCGTCAACCTTCATGCCCCACCTCCTCCTAATCCGGGTTAGATATCCAGGGCTCGGTTGAACATTTCCTTCGCTGCCTGCACGGCGCTGATGTTCGCCTCGTAGGCGCGGCGGGCCGTGATCATGTCCACCATCTCGGTGATCACGTTCACGTTGGGCAGCAGGACGTACCCTTCCCCATCGGCGTCGGGGTGACCGGGGTCGTAAACGACCCTGAATACGGACGCATCTGTCGCCGTGCCGACGTCCACACTGACGCCCGGTGGTTCTTCGTCTCGTGACGCCCGGTCGAAGCCCCCGCGCATGTGAGCGTTATTGGTGCGGATTATGGCGAGGCGCTCTGCTCCATTACGTCGGGCCCGCAGCGCCTGCAGACGGCCCAGCTTCTTGTCCAGAATCTGCTGGAAGATGGCCCGTTGGCGACGGTAAGGTGTGCCTTCGTCGGTACGGGTCGTCTCGGCGTTGGCCAGGTTTTGCGCCACTACGTCCATCTTGACACGCTGCCCACGCAAACCAGTTGCGCTGATTCGTATGGAATTGAACAGGCCCGTGCTCATTCTCGACTCCTCGGCTCGTCTACCGGACGTGGCCGGTGATCGCTCCGCGTAGCAGATCGTATTTCATGCTCAACAGCCGGGTCGCCAGCC
Organism: uncultured bacterium; assembly: GCA_965369485.1. Taxonomy (GTDB): domain Bacteria; phylum Krumholzibacteriota; class Krumholzibacteriia; order LZORAL124-64-63; family LZORAL124-64-63; genus CBDURX01. The sequence goes on from CBDURX010000152.1 coordinate 2,725, forward strand.
GGTAAGCGAGGTCGTTGGTCGCCAGTCCGGCCATCTCCTGGTCGATGTCCACGTTGTTGATCCCGTTGTCGTACTTGCTCCCGGTCTCTGCGACACTCCCGGTAGTTTCGTCGAGGCTGTGGCGACCAATGGGCAGGTGGCGTGGGTGTGTACGCAACCCATGTAACTTTTGCCGGGCCGTGTCGAGGTACTCCTCGAAGCGGTATTCCTGGGTTCGATATCCAGCGGTCTCGATATTGGCGATGTTCTCGGCAACGACTCGGTGCCGGCTGGCATAGACCGTCAAAGCCTTCTTGATCGCGCCGAGGTTGGCCTGCTGAAACATGGTCTTCTCGATCATCTCTCTAACTCGGGATGGCCACGCCGGTCGCGTGGTAGATGTGTATCTTGTTACGCAGGGTGCGGACGCTGATACCCAGTTCGCGCGCCGCCTGCGTGCGGTTCCCTTGAGTCCGGCGCAACTTGCGCAGGATCAGCTCCTGTTCCATCTCCTTGAGAGTCATGTCCACGTCGATCACGGCCTCGCCAGTTATGGAATCCATCTCGTCGGCCAGGTCGAGGATCAATTCGTCCAATTCTGGACCTGTGCTCATGATGACTGCTCGCTCGATGACGTTCTGGAGCTGGCGCACGTTACCCGGCCAGTCCAGGCGCACCAGACTGGCCATGGCCTTATCGCTGACCTGTAGCAGCGGCTTGCTGTTTTCCGCGCAGAACGACTCGACAAAATGTTGGACCAACAGGGGAATATCCTCTTTGCGCTGCCGTAGTGGCGAGATGCAGAGGGGGATCACGTTGAGGCGAAAGAAAAGATCCTCGCGAAAACGCCTTTCCTTGATCTCCTCGTGCAGGTTGCGATTGGTCGTGGCGATGATTCGTACGTCAGACTTGGTGGCATACTTGGCGCCCAGCCGCATGAACTCGCGCTCTTGCAGAACCCGCAGCAGTTTGGCCTGCATGGCGAACGGCATTTCGCTGATCTCGTCCAGCAGCAGCGTGCCGCCGTTGGCCAGCTCGAACTTGCCCTGGCGGGACTGGACCGCCCCGGTGAAGGCACCTCGCTCGTAACCGAACAGCTCCGACTCGAGCAAGGATTCTGGGATGGCCGCGCAGTTGATGCGGATGAAAGGGCCGTTTCGGCGCGGGCCGGACTCGTGGATCGCCCTTGCGACTATTTCCTTACCGGTGCCACTTTCGCCCTGGAGCAGCACCGTGCCGCGACTGTCGGCGATCATGGCGATCTTCTCCCGCATCAGTCTGATGGAGGGGCTGTTCCCGAGCAGGCCGCGGTGTTCACGGCGCACCCGCAGATTCTTACGCAGGCTGCGATTTTCCGCCTTGAGCTTGCTCACTTCGAAAGCGCGGCGCAGGATGTGGTCCAATTGGTCCATGCCGAACGGTTTGGTCAGATAGTCAAACGCTCCCTTTTTCGTTGCTGCGACCGCTTCCTGGATCGTGCCGAAGGCCGTCATCATGATGACCGGTGGCGGCTCGGACAACGACTCCTGGATGTCCGCCAGCAACGCCAGGCCGTCGCGGCCCGGCATACGGATATCGGTCAGGATCAGATCGGCCCTTTGCTTCCCGAGCAACTTCATGGCCTCTCCGCCATCGCCGGCCTTCATCACGGTGAAGCGTCCCGCGAGAGAACTCTCCAGAAAATCGCGCATCGTCTCCTCGTCATCGACAACAAGGATGGTGTGTTTCTTTGCCATCGTTACCCTTTCTCCAGCGATCCTATTGCATCTGCGTGCCATGGTCCGCCTCGATCCTATCCGCCACGTCCAAGACCACGATGGTGCCGCGGCGCGGGCTACTCTGCAGCGACCACGCCAGACCGTACATGTCCATGAGAGTGTCGACCCGGGCAAGGCCGATGCCGAGATGACCCGGTTTGGTGGTGACGAAGGGAACGGCGGCCTGTGGCACCATGTCGACCGGCATGCCAGGCCCATCGTCCTGGACCACTAAGACAATGCGGCCGCTCTCGCCGACACTGGTGCGGATCCCCACCCGGACCCGGTCGGGTAACTCCCCGGCCAGGCGACCTTCGGCGCTGTTGCGTAAAAGTTCCGCCACGACCAGTTCCAGATCCCGGACCGGCAACAACAGACGACCCGTGGCCTGCACTTCGATGTCGAGAGTGAGGTTCCCGTACTGGCGAAGGCAGACGTCAGCCGACCGGGTGATGACAAGTCCCAACTCGATGCCGGTGGGTTCGCTGCGCCGGGGAAAGGCCATGTCTTGAATGGAGCGATAAATACGCTCCATGGTTTCAACTTCGCACAGAATCTTGCGTGCCCAACGCGCTGTCTTGGGATCGGGTGCTTGGTCCGTAACGATCAGGCTGGCATATCCCTTGATGCCACAGAGGCTGTTGCTGGTCTTGTGCAGATACCCGTGCAGAAGTCGGCCGTTCCGGTCTCCGGCCTTGTCATGTCGTTGGCCGGCGCTAAACCAGTGGCTTGTCGTCTGGCCGTAGGCGTGAGCACTTTCCATCATGCTACTCCCGTCTTCCGCAGCAGGAGGCGATCATTTTCGTCCTCACTCATCAGGATCTCCTCGATCAAGGCGCTGACTTCCTGCAAGGTGTGGTGTAGCCTGGCCCGTGCAGCACCACTCCACTCTTCCTTGCCAGCCTCCCACTCAGCACGGATTCGGTTCTCGCGCTGTTCAAGGCGGGCGATGTCGTCCAGGTACTTCTTTTTGGCCTCGAGGATGCGTCGCACTTCCGCGAATGATCCGTCCTGCTGGAAGAGGGCTCCCTGCCGCCGCGAGAGTTCCAGGATCTGCGTATAGATCCGCTGCTCTTCGCCGTAAAGCGCCAGCAAGCCGGCCAGCAGCCTTTCCTCCGGGCCGTGTGGCCCGTCACTCGTAGTAAGTGGCCGTGCCATACGGCTCACCCTCCGCTTTGATCTGGTTTAATTGCTCTGCCAGAGCGGCCAGGTCACAAGCCTGCC
>CBDURX010000153.1:0-5676 GCA_965369485.1 uncultured bacterium
GTCGCCACTGCTACGTGGTGCCCGCACAACCCCAGACCGAACTGTCGCTCGACGAAATCGAGCGCGTCCTGGACCAGCTCGCCCGGGCGGGATGTCTCTTCCTGACGCTCACGGGGGGCGAGCCGTTCGTCCGCAAGGGTCTGCTGCCGTTCCTGGCCGCAGCGCAGCGATTGCCTGGCCGGCCGTTGGTCGCGGTCACCACCAACGGCACGGCGCTGCTGCCCCACCTCACTCAGTTGCACCGCCTCGGCGTGACCCGCCTGAATGTCAGCCTGGACTCGTTGCGGCCCGCCGGATACCGGGCCATCACGCGGCGCAACGATTTTCACCGGGTCTGGCGAGCCCTCCAGCACGCCACGGATCTCGGCTTCACCCTGAAGATCAACATGGTGGTCCTGCCGGGTTTGAACGCAGAGGAGATCCCCGCCTTCGTCGAACTGACCCGCACCCGACACTGGACGGTGCGGTTCATCGAACCCATGCCGTTCGTGGGCCGCGGCGAGCGCACGCCGGCGGTGATCACGGGCGACGAGATCCGCCGCCGCATAGAGAACCATTATCCGCTCCACCCCACTCTCAACACGCAGAGCGCGGTGGACGTCCTCTACCGGGTCCCGGGATTCCAGGGACGGGTGGGCATCATCCAGGGTCACACCCGTAGCTTCTGCGGCAGTTGCTCACGTCTGCGTGTCACCGCCCAGGGGCAACTACGCACCTGCCTCTACGGCCGGCCTGTGCTGGACTTGCGGGCGTTGCTGCGGGACGGTGAGAGTGACGCCGGTGTCAGCGAGGCCATCCGCGCGGTCGTTCGTCGGAAGCACGCCGGCGGCGTGGAGGCGGAGCAGGCGCGCTGCCGCCCGTGGCTCAGGAGCATGGCGTCCATCGGAGGGTAGCGGTTTGGAGGCGCAGGCACCTAGAAGCAGACTTCGCAATCTCCTGTCCGAAGCCAGTGGTTCAGTGGGGGACCTGGGGATCACCCTGCCGCTGGCCTTCGCTCTGGTGGTCACCAACGGCTTCCCTGCCTCCCGCATCTTTCTGCTGTGGGGCATTGTCTACTTTTTATCGGGCATGTACTACCGCGTGCCGGTCAGCGTCCAGCCGTTGAAGGCCATGGCGATCATCGCCATCACCGTCGGATACCCGCCGGCCCTGCTGGCCTCGGCGGCGTTCTTCTACGGCCTGCTATTCATCATCCTGTCCCTGACGGGAGCGATACGCTGGCTGGGGCGTTTGTTCACACCCGCCCTCGTGCGGGGAGTCCAGCTGGGCATCGGCTTGATGCTGGCCCAGAAGGCCGTGGTGCTCATCCGTGATTCCGGGCTTTTTCTGGGGGGCGGCCAGACGGGGAACGGGACGCTCCTGGTCGTGACCGCGGCGGTGTTGCTGGTCCTGATCGTGGGACAGATAGTCCTGCACAAACCGGTGGCGGTATTTCTGCTGACAGCCGGTCTGCTCGCCGGAATCCTGTTGAAAGCCGATACGGGAACGATGGCCATCTCCAGTGGAACCATCCAGTTCACGGTTCCCGCCTGGAAGTCCCTGGGAGACATCTTCCTCCTGTTGATCCTGCCCCAATTACCGTTGACCCTGGGCAACGCCGTCTACGCCGCCAACGATGCCTGCCACCAGTTCTGGCCAGAGCGTTCCGGGCGGGTGACAGCCGGTCGGCTGGCCGCGTCCATCGGCCTGAGCAACCTGGGCATCGGTTTGCTGGGCGGATTCCCCGTCTGCCACGGCGCCGGCGGCATCGCGGCCCACGCCCGTTTCGGCGGCCGGAGCGGTTTGACCACCATGATCGCCGGCGCCGCCTTCGTGACCGTGGCGCTGGTCAGCGACTGGAGCACGTTCCTGTTCCTCATCCCGGTGCCTATCCTGGGCTCGTTGCTGCTCTTGACCAGCTGGACGTTGATCCGGTTGGGGGCGCGTTTGCGTGGCACGGAGGAGTGGGTCGTCGCCGTGCTTGTGGGTGGAGTGGCTTTCACGACGCGTCACCTGGCTCTGGCCTTGCTGGTGGGATTGTTCACCGAACGGCTGCTGGCCTGGCGCAACACGCGGAAACTGTACCTGTACATGCCAGGCAACGATGGGGACACGCCCAATTCGTGCGGATGATGTGAGGTGTGCGGGTAAGGTGAATTATGCGGATGAAGTTTGGGGAGGCAAGGCCATGATAGACGTCAGCAGGAAAGCCAACACTCTGCGCTACGCCAGGGCCGAAGGCAATTTGTTGGCGCGGCCGGAAACCCTGCGCAGGGTCCAGGACGGCCAGGTGCCCAAGGGGGACGTACTGGCTACGGCCAGGGCTGCCGGCATCGCTGCCGCCAAACGAACCAGTGAGTGGATCGTGTTCTGCCATCCTATACCGCTGGATTGGATCGAGGTCAGCCTGGAGGTGGGCGCGAAAGAGCTGCGAGTGACTGCGGAGGTGCGGTCGGTCTGGAAAACCGGCGTGGAAATGGAGGCGTTGGCCGGCGTGACCGGTGCTCTCCTGAACGCCTACGACATGTTGAAGCCTCTCGATGTGGACATGACTCTGTCCGGGATCAGGGTGGTGGAGAAACGCGGGGGGAAGTCCCAGTACCGAGAGCAGCTGGCCAGGCCCGTGAAAACCGCCGTGCTGGTGATCTCCGACGCCAAGCTCGCGGGTACGCGGCAGGACAAATCCGGCCGGATCATCAAGGATTACCTGTCCACACAGCCGGTGAGCCTGGATGCCTTCGAACTCCTGCCCGACGACGAGGCCACGATACGGCAGCGACTCCAGGTTCTGGCCGGGGAGGAAGGGTTCGATCTGATCCTGACCAGTGGCGGCACCGGATTCAACCGGGACGACGTGACCCCGGAAGCCACCGCCGGTGTGCTGGAAAGGGAGGCTCCGGGCGTGGTGGCTATGATGCGCAAGTTCGGCCTGGATCGTACGCCCTACGCCATGCTCTCCCGGGAGGTTGCCGGCACGATCGGCACGACCCTCGTCATCAACCTGCCCGGCAGTTCCAACGGGGCTCGCGAGAGCCTGCAGGCCCTGTTCCCGGGTGTTCTACACATCTTTCCCATGCTGTGGGGTGGCGCGAAGGACAAGCCATGAAAGGACGCGAAGCGAAAGGCAGCGTGGCGGCCGTCTGCATCAGCCACGAGAAGGGGACGGTCAAATTGCCGGTGAGCACTGTCGAGCTGAGAATTGAGCACGGTATCGTGGGGGATGCCCACGCCGGTCCGTGGCACCGGCAGGTTTCACTGTTGCCCAAGGAGAGTATCGATCGCATGCGGGTGCTCATGCCTGATCTGGCCGACGGCGCGTTCGCCGAGAACATCGTCACCGAGGACATCGACCTGGCGCAGGTGGCCGTGGGGGATCGTTACCAGCTGGGTGCGCACATCGTCCTGGAGGTGACTCAGATCGGGAAGGAATGCCACAATTCCTGCGCCATCCGTGAGATGACCGGCGACTGTATCATGCCGCGGGAGGGTATTTTCTGCCGCGTATTGAGCGGAGGCCGGCTGTTGCCGGGAGATCCTATCCGCAGGCTCGATAACCCTTGTCCCTGAGTTGTCGCTTTTTTTTATTCCGTCTGCGCTGATTTTAAGTGACCTGCCCCCACTTTTAGTACCACATCCGTCACATCTCGATCAACACCTTCGCCTCATGTAGGGTGTAAAAGATCTCCCCGTTCAATAGCTCGTCTCGTAACTTCCCGTTGAAGCTTTCGATGTAACCGTTCTCCCACGGACCACCGGGCTCGATGAACAGTGTGCTCACGCCCAGTCTGTGTAGCCACTCCCGGACTGCCTGGGCCACGAACTCAGGCCCATTGTCCGATCGGATATGCCGAGGCGTCCCATGCTCGAGCATCAGTCTCCCCAGAACACGCAGAACATCCTGGACGTGCGCAACAGCAAGACGCCGGCGCGCCGGACTCAAAAATTTCCCTGGCTGGCCTCCTTCAAGATGGAGATGTCCAAGGCCTGGTCGGTGACCAGCTTCTTCAGTTGCTGGTTCTGCTTCTCCAACTCCTTCAGGCGACGAGCCTGGCTGACATCCATGCCGCCATATTCCTTGCGCCAGCGATAGTACGTCTGCTCGGTGACGCCGATCTGACGGGCGGCATCGCGGACGGATTTGCCTTGGGAAACGACGATCTCGGCTTCCCTCAGATAGTTGATGATTTGCTCAGCGGTGAAGCGTTTCTTAGCCATAGAGACCCCTTTCGAATGACCCGAAGTCTAACTTAAGACTTGGATCTGTTCTAGGAGGTCAGATCATCCTTGATAATCTACGCAGATAATCATGTAACAACACTGATTTACTACGTGATATAATGTATTTTACTATTGACTTTCTATGCTAAACTATTATCGTCTATGTTGGTGCCAGTTGATCACGTTGCCCATCAGCCCAAAAACCCGATCAGCCGTACCCTGTTCAACAAGGCAAAGATCATGAAACGATTACTGGAAAACCGACTTGTCGAGTGGAAAGATCGCAGCCGCCGAAAACCGTTGATCTTGCGCGGGGCACGTCAGGTCGGAAAAACCTGGCTTGTGGAAAATGTGCTGGCAAAAGAGTTTGACAGCTTCGTCAAGATCGATCTCGAGAAACGTGCCGATCTACATGTTCATTTTGCCAATGATTTGGATCCGAAGAAGATTCTGGCCTATCTGGAACTGGCAACCGGTAGAATCACTCCCGGCAAAACGCTTCTCTTTCTTGATGAAATCCAGGCCTGCCCGAGGGCGATCATGGCCTTACGCTATTTCTACGAGGAGATGCCGGAACTCCATGTGGTCGCTGCCGGGTCTTTGCTGGAGTTTGCCTTTGGCGAGATTTCCATTCCCGTCGGCAGGGTGCAATACCTGAACATGTATCCCATGACCTTCTACGAATACCTTGTTGCCCTGGGCAAGGAGCCAATGGCCGAGTATTCGCTGGCCCCACCAGACAGGGTCGAAGAGCCTGTTCAACAGATGATTCTCGAAGAACTTCGGCGATTTTTCTTTGTCGGCGGCATGCCCGAATGCATCAAGAACTGGCGTGATACAGGCTCCATGATCGAAACCTTCGAGATTCAATCGGAAGTCATTGAATCGTATCGTGATGATTTCCTGAAATACAAACCTCATGTTGCCCCGGCCTGTCTTGACGCGGTTTTGTTAAGTGCAGCCAAAAGCGTCGGCGAGCAGCTGAAATACACCCGCCTTGATGAAGGTCGTTCCGGCCAGACGAACCGCAAGGCCTTCGACTTGCTGGTCAAAGCACGAGTGCTTCACAAGATTCCCGCCTGTGATCCTTCCGGTCTGCCTCTTGGCGCCACAGCCAACCAGAAGAAATTCAAGGCTTCCCTGCTGGACATTGGGCTCATGCAGCGGCTCTGCCAGGTACCGGTTGAACTGGAGTTGCAACAGGAAAACCTTCTGTCGATGTATCGCGGGAAGCTTGCGGAGCAGTTCGTCGCACAGGAGCTGCTGGCGTATCATGGTCCGGAGCTATATTACTGGGCGCGGGAGGCGCGCGGCAGTAGCGCCGAAGTTGATTTTCTTGTTGTTTGCGGAGGGGAAATCTTTCCGTTGGAAGTTAAATCCGGCGCCGGCGGGAGTTTGAAAAGCCTCCACCTCATGCTTGGGAAATATGCCAATTGTCCGAAGGGGCTGGTGTTTTACAGCGGGGTCTACAACAACCTG
>CBDURX010000154.1:0-5676 GCA_965369485.1 uncultured bacterium
ATCCCAGCCACTCCGCTTCGGCGGTAGTGGGGGCGCTGGGGCGATCAACCTCGTCAGCCGACCGGCCGGCGCCGGCGAGACGAGTCTGCGTTTGTTCACAGGATCGTACGGCGATGTCGGCGGGCGCTTCCTTCACGGCCTGCAATCGCGAGATGGCAGCCGGTCCGGCGTCTTCCTGGCCCACGCCCGGCGTATCGACAACCGCTTCGAGTTTCTGGATCATAACCAGACTCTGGCCAATCCCGCTGATGATTTCCGGCGGGCGCGGTGGAACGCCCAGTTCGAGGAGTGGGGCGGTTACGGCGGCGGCCGCTGGGACGGCGCGCGCCTCAGCAGTACGGCCGCCTTGGGCTACTTCCAGAGGGAGGGTGGCCGCCCCGGGCCGCTGGGCTTCGAGAGCCCGCATGCGACCTTCCGGACGACGCGTGCCGACGGCCGGGTTTCCCTCGCAAGTTGGAACGAGGCCTGGCGCCTGGACGTCATGGCCGTCCAGAATCGCCAGTGGTTGCACGACGAGGCGGGTGAGGTGGGTTTCGATCCACCCGGGACCACCAGTAGCGTCAGCAATGACCTCAGCGGCCGCCTTACCTGCACGAACGACACGGCACGCGATATTTTCCTCGCTTCCGGCTGGCACTGGCGTCTGGGCGCGGACTGGCGCCGCCAGTGGTATGACGAGGCGTTGAACAGTGATGAGGATCCGCAGCGTGTCCGTACCACGGTCACCGCGTTCGGCAGTCTGCGCTGGAATCTGCCCGGGCCTTGTCTCGCCATCACTCCCGCTGTCCGCTGGCGGCGGGCGGTGGACAATTTCCCGCCCTTGCCAGCTTTGCCCTGGCTCCCGGAGCAGCCTCTGTCGGAGCCGCGAGCGATGCAATACACCTCGCCGTCCCTGAGTGCGGTCTGGGCCGCGGTGCCGGACCGGCTGTACCTGGAAACTCATGGGATGCGCTCGGTGCGGTTGCCAACTTGGGTGGAGCTGTTCGGACACCGCGGGGGCATTGCCGGCAACCGCGAGCTCGAACCGGAGGATATCGCGACAGGAGATATCGCAGTGCGCTGGCAGATTCCGGGTGGCCGGATGCATCATCGCCTCGCGTTGTTCCACACACGCACGGAGAACACCATCATCTTCGTGCAGAACAGCCAGCGGACGAGCATGGCAACGAATTTCGGGACCACCGAGACCACCGGTCTGGAATGGGAATCGGCCTATAAACTGCCCGCTGGCGGAAGCATGACAGCCAATCTGACCTGGCAGGCCGCCAGGGACCGCGGGGATGAAGCCGCATACTCCGGAAAGGAAGTTCCGTTCCTGCCGCCGCTGGAGCTTGCCGTGCAGGCTGAGCGTCCTCTGGGTGCCTGGACCCTGAGCGGTAAGCTGTTTCACGAGGCACCCAATTTCCGGGAGCGCTACAACATCGAACTGGAAAGGGCGCCGGCACGTACCATCGTGAACCTGGCCTTGAGCCACACCTGGCACACCGGCCAGCACGGTATCGGCGGGGCCGTTACCGTGACCGCCGAAGTGATAAACCTGACCGGCAACGACGTGTACGACGTGGAGGGTTTCCCGCTACCGGGACGGTCCCTGCGTCTGTCCGCATATGTGAGATGAATCGAGAGAGGAGCATCGCAATGTTGGAGCGCAAGGACAATGTTCACGAGTTCATTCTCCTGTTAGGGTCTGTGGCTCTCATCGTCATGTTCGTGGCCTCGGCCACATCCGGGCTGGCCTGGGACGAGTTCCTGGTCCTGACCACGGATTTCACGACCCTGGGGTCTGTTTGTGCTGTGGAACGCTACGACCCCTGGAGTGCCGAGTGCGACCTCGAGTACACCTGCAGCGATGCGGTGGGTCGCTACCACGAGGGGCTGTATTACATCGTCGGGCGGGGCGGCTGTGACCACATCCAGATCCTGGATCCCGGCAACGGTTATCAAACCGTGCGCCAGTTCCGCCTGGGACAGGGCCTCAACCCCCAAGACATCGCCTTTGGCAGCGATGGCACGGCATATGTCAGTTGTTACGACTCCGCCCTTCTCCTGGAGGTTGACGTGGAAGCCGGGACAGTGCTGGATTCCTTCTCCACAGCAGAGTTCGCTGACCCAGACGGCCTGCCCGAAACCGCCTGGATGCTCGCCGTGGACGATCTGCTCTTCATCACGTGCCAGCTGCTGGATCGGGATAACTGGTACTTGCCCAGCGGACCCGGCCAGTTGCTTGTATTCGACATGAACACGGATGGCTGGGTGGATGTGGTGCCCGGCACCGCCGAGGTCGACGGCATCGCGCTGGCGGGGGCCAACCCTTACACCCAGATCGAGCTGAGTCTGGACCGCACCCAGTTGCGCGTCGGCTGCAACGGCGTGTACGGTTTACTAGACGGTGGGGTGGAAGTCGTCGACCTCACATCCCGCACGAGTCTCGGGTTCGAGGTGACGGAGGCGACCCTGGGAGGAGACATCATCGATTACACCAATGTCAGTTCCAGTATGGCATACACCATCGTAAGCGATGTGAGCTTCCAGACGTCGGTGGTCAGTTATAACCCATTAACAGGTGGCGAGGTCGAGGTAGTGGACGCAGCTAATACTTATGTACACGTGGATCTTGCTCATGATGGAGTCAATCTACTGTATATTGCCGACCGTACACTTGGTAACGCGGGCCTGCGGGTATTCGACGTGACGACCGGTGTGGAGCTGACTGCCGAGCCGATCGCCACCGGCATGCCGCCGGCCATGATCGTTCTTCCCCTCGAGGAATCCCTGACTTCTGTGCCGCTGGGGGTAAGAAGTGATATACATCTGGCTGCGCCTTGGCCCAACCCGGCCAACCCCGGCACTACGATACGCTTCCAGGGGCCAACCACTGTCCCGGTGCCGCTGCGACTGTATGACCTGCGCGGGCGATTGATTCGGGCAGCAGTCGTGACGACGGACGGCGAGGGGCATGGAGAATACTTCTTCGACGGGAGGGATGGCGCTGGCCGCAATGTTGCCTCCGGCAGTTACCGGATCGTGGTGGGAGAAGGTGCGGAGACTGTCTCGCGCGGTGTGACGCTGGTACGCTGACCCTGGTAGGTTGACCCTAGTACGTTGACCCTGATCTGCAGAACTATTGATCCGTGCCCCATGTCCCGGGTCATCACTCTTCATGTCTGAAGGAGCTTTCCATGGATCCCAAGGAGCGTCTCGACGAGACCATGCGCGGCTACCAGAGTTCCATCGTCCTGTTGACAGCAGGCAAGAGCGGTATTTTCACCGCACTCGGTCATAGTTCCCGCACGGCAGCCGAGCTGGCGGCAGAACTGCAGCTCGACCCGCGGGCCGTTGAGACACTCCTGCTGGCCTTGACCGCCGACTCTTTTCTGGAGCTGTCTGGGGACGGTTTTCGTATCGCCGAGGTTTACACACCATTCCTGCTGCCTGACAGCCCGCAGACCCTGGCCAGTATCCTGAACCACAACTTCACTTGCATGCGCCGCTGGTCCAATCTGAGGGAGGTGGTGCAATCCGGCCGGCCCACACCGCGCGAGACGCCTCGATACGAGGGGCCGGAGTTGAGGGATTTCATCTGCGGCATGGCAAACATATCCCGCCTTTCCAGCTTGGAGGTGGCCGAGAAGTTCGATCTGTCGCCTTACCGACACATGTTGGACCTGGGAGGAGGACCGGGTACGTCGTCTATCGTCTTTGCCCAGCGGTACCCCGCATTGCATTGCGTCGTCTTCGATCTACCCGAAGCTGTCGCCATTGCCACAGCCGAGATCGCCGCCTCCGGGCTCGCTAACCGCATCACCACTCGCGCGGGCGACTTCTTCGAGGACGACCTGGGCGATGGTTACGACCTGGTCTACGTATCCAACATCATCCACAGTCTGGGACCGGAGGAAATCACCCGGGTCATGGCAAAGGTGCACGCAGCCCTCGCGCCCGACGGCTCCGTTGTGGTGAAGGATTTTTTCCTGGACGACACGCGTACCGATCCGGCATTCGCCGCCCTCTTCAGCATCAACATGCTCGTGGCCACCGACCGGGGGAAGTCGTACACCTGGAGTGAGGCGCGTCAGATTCTGAATGAATCAGGATTCGGTGATTTCCGCTCCATACCTGTCGTCCGGGCCAGTTCCTTGCTCGTCGCTCGGAAACAGTGAGCGCTGCCAGGCTGAACAGGGCTAGACCCTGGACCAGACTCCGATAATAAGGGATATTCATTTAGCTCCCCGTGTTGTAAACGAAACATGACTGCCCTCCGTCTATTGGGGTACCCCGGAGGAGGTGACGGCAATGCCCCCTGAGGAACACAGGCAAGATTGGGAGCTGGCTCTGCAGGCCGACCGTGGCGACAACACGGCCTGGCGAGACATTTACGAGACCACCCATCAGCCACTCTTCAATTTTCTCTGTTACCAGGTGGGAGATCGGGAAACGGCGAAGGATTTGCTGCAGGACACCTACTTGACTGCCCTGCAGAATCTGGGCCGCTACCGAGGTGAGGGTTCGCTGCTCAGCTGGATGCGGACCATCGCCCTGCGCAAATGCTTGGATTGGCGGCGATCCCTGTGGCAGCGAATCAAACGAGTCAGCACTGTTCCTGAGACGATGGAAGCGCCGGTGAACAATCCGCACGACGCTCGTCTCGAGATGGATTCGGTCGCGTTCCGCCGGGCGCTGGGTCAGCTCTCCGGCCAGCAACGCGCATCGTTGCTGCTGCGGGAACTGGAGGACCTCTCTTTCCAGGAGATCGCCGTGTCGCTGGGCTGCCAGGAAGCCACCGCCAGGGTCCACTACCACCGAGGCCGAGAAAAAATGAAGAAGATGCTGGTCGAGGCCGAGGCTCTCGCTCTTGCCGAGCACATGGGAGGGCAGCAGGCATGAAGAACTTTTTCGACAAAAACCGGTACCGCCTGAGCGAGGTGGAAAAATCCGTCATCTGGCAGGAGATCTCTCTCGTGCGGGCCGGCCGCCGGCACTGGCGCGTACGTCTGGTGCCGACCCTCGGCGCTGCCGCGGTTGCTGTTTGCGGCCTGGTTTTCCTCTTTGTCCTGTACGATCAGGGCAGTGTGGGAATCCAACCTTCGGAACCCGTGGTCGCGAAGACGAAAATCACTCCGCCACAAGTGGATAATCTCGGATCAGATTCACAATCCCCCTTTCCCGCAGGGAATATGCCGGATCATGAGGAGGCCGTCACCCGGCAGCGCACCGTATCTGGGGCGGAACAGCCCTCGACGGACGCGGCCCCGGCCGGGCCTGCATCAAGCAACATTCGGGGAACCATCTACGATGCAGCTACCGGCGAACATTTGCCTTACGCCGATGTCCTGATCCTGGGTGTCGCCGATAGCCTCCTAGCAGCCTGGTACGGAACGTTCGCCTTTCAGGATCTGGCGCCGGACCGGCAGTACACTCTCAAGGTTCAGCACCTCGGTTATGCGGAGGCGGACACGACACTGACCCTGATGACCGGTGAAACCGTGAATCTCGCCTTCAACCTCGAACCCATAATCGTGGAAACCTTGGGCACCTTCGACGTGGCGGGCGAGGACTACATGGTGGACGTCACCGGCGCCAAGGCGGAACAGAAGCTCTCGGCCGAGAAGTTTCAGAGCTACGGCATCAAATCGGTCGAGGAGGCTTTGCAGACGCAAACGGATGTTGTCAAGAGGG
>CBDURX010000155.1:0-5672 GCA_965369485.1 uncultured bacterium
GAGGCAATACATGATCAGGCGTCTGGCAGTAATGTGGGCGGTTCCTCCCGCGGTGGCGGCTCTCCTCGTTGTGTCGGCTTTATTAATGGTCACGGTTCACGTATGCGGCCTCCTCGCCGCCGAGGGCATGTTTCCCCTGAGCGAGATGGACAAGGTGGGTCTGGCGGCCGCGGGGCTGCAGATCCCGCCGGACGTCATATACGACCCGGACGGCCTGAGCCTCATAGACGGCATCTGTAAGCTGGACGGCTGCACCGGGTCCTTCGTCTCGCCCGATGGTTTGATCCTGACCAACCACCACTGTGCATTCCGCGCGGTTCAGATGGCCAGCAGCGCAGAGCACGACTACCTGACCAGCGGCTTCCTTGCCCCCACCCGCAGTGGGGAGTTTCCGGCCAAGGGCTACACCGTCCGCATCACCGAATCCTACCGTGATGTTTCCGCAGAGGTCTTGAGCGTAATCACCCCCGACATGGATCCCACGGCACGCACCAAGAGTGTCGAACAGCGGCAAAAGGAAATCATGGTCGAGGCGGAGGCCGCTCTGCCGGGCAAGCGGGCGGAAGTGGCGGAGATGTTCATCGGCAAGACCTACATCCTGTTCATCTATACCTATCTGAAGGATGTGCGTCTGGTCTATGCACCACCGCGGGCCATCGGCAACTTCGGTGGGGAGAAGGACAACTGGATGTGGCCGCGGCACACGGGTGACTTCTCCTTCCTGCGGGCCTACGTGGGCCGAGACGGTGCGCCGGCCGAGTACGCGGCGGACAACGAACCGTACCGGCCCCGGAGATATCTACAGGTGGCTCCTGCCGGGGTGGAGGAGGGCGATTTCGTCTTCATATGTGGATATCCCGCCCGCACCCACCGCCACCGTACTTCCTTCTTCCTGGAGGCCGAGGCGAACATCCGCATGCCTTGGGTGGTGGACTGGAACGGCTGGCAGATCGCGACCCTGGAGAGACTGAGCGCGGAAGACCCGGCGGCGGCCCTGCGCCTCGCTCCCCGGCTGCGCTCGCTGCACAACAGAGTGAAGAACTACCGCGGCAAACTGCAGGGCATCCGCCGCCTCGACCTGGTGGATCGTAAGCGCCAGGAAGAAGCCGAGATGCAGGCCTTCATCGCGGAGGATCCGACGCGGGCCGAGAAGTATGGCAACCTGCTGGGGGAGATCCAGGAATTCTACGCGGAACAGAAACCGCGATCCGCCTACGAGCTGTGGCTGCGTCACCTGCTGCGAAGCCCTCACATCCTGAACCTGGCGTTCACGGCCTACGACGCCGCCGTCGAGCGGCGAAAGCCGGAGGTGCAGAGGGATTCCGCCTACATGGATCGCAACTTCGTGCAGACACGCAAGAGGTTGCAGATCATGGCGGAAAACTACGACGCGGCGGCGGACAGCGCGATTCTGGCCGAGCTCCTGGGGCGGGCGCAGCAGTGGCCGCAGATCGCAAGCATGCCGGTGATCCTCGGCCTTGCGGGGCGGGCCAACGCAGACAAGGCTGCGCGGTATCTCGGCTTCGCCCTGGGCCAGACACGGATCCATGATAGCGAGTACTTGATGGAGTTGCTGAACATGACTCCGGAACAGCTCGAGGGGATCGCGGATCCGTTTCTGGATCTGGCCGTGGCCTTGTATCCGGCTCACGAGGAACTCGAACAGGAGATCAAGGGGCGCAAAGGTGTTCTGGACGACCTGCAAGCGAGACTCATCGATGTCAAGAGGCAGTTCCTGGGTGCGGAGTTCATCCCGGACGCCAACGGCACTCTGCGCCTGACCTACGGGAGCATCAAAGGTTACTCGCCTGCCGACGCCCTCAGTTGTACTCCGCTGACATCCCTGCGCGGCCTCCTGGAGAAGGAGACCGGACAGCCTCCCTTCGTGGTGCCGGAAGGTGTGGAACGGTTGTACCTGGAGCGGGAGTTCGGCCCATTCGCCAGCTCACGGCTGAGCGACGTGCCGGTGAACATGCTGTACGACGCCGACACCGTGGGCGGCAGCTCCGGCAGCCCCGTGTTCAACGCCCGCGGCCAGCTGGTAGGGGTGAACTTCGACCGGGCCTGGGAGGCCACCATCAACGATTACACCTGGAGCGCCGCTTACAGCCGTTCCATCGGCGTGGATATCCGCTACGTCCTGTGGATCACGGGGATCTTCGGCGGCGCCCGCCACCTCCTGGAGGAGATGAATGTCAAGCTGGACGCTGGACGATCCTGAGGGGCGCCTGGTCGCTTCCGGGCTGCAGGCGGGCTGTGCCGGGCCGAGCCGAACCGCTCTTGTGGGCGCATGACCGCCGGCGGGCAGACCGTGGTCGTGGGCGGCGGCATCGTCGGCGCCTGCTGCGCTTATTACCTCGCAAAGCGCGGCCGGCGGGTGATCCTGCTGGAGAGAGAAGACAGCGGCGAATCGGCCTCGGCCGGAAACGCGGGGATCGTTGCGGTGGGCCATCTGCCGTTGCCACGCCCGGGGCTGGCCTGGCAGGCCGTGCGCTGGATGCTGGATCGCGATTCCCCCCTCTACATCCCTCCGCGCCTCGATCCCGGCTTGCTGACATGGCTGTGGCGGTTCCACCGGAGTTGCAACGCGCGGCACCTGGATCACTGCATGGATGTGCTGGCGGCTCTGGGCAAAGAAGCCATTCCCTGCTGGGAGGAGATCATCGCCGCCGAGGAGATCGCCTGCAGTTGGCGGCGCGACGGTTGGCTCGAAGTCTACACGACCGCGGCGGGGCAAAAGTGCGCTGAGCACGATGCGGCGCTGGTGGCACGGTACGGGTTCGATGTCGAGGAGGTGGGCGGCAAGGCGCTGCGTTCTCGGGATCCGGCCTTCGGCGACAATGTCCTGGGCGCCATCCACTACGCCGGGAGCGCCTTCCTGGATCCGGGACTTTTCCTCGCGGGACTCCTCGCTCGGCTGCCCGACCTCGGTGTCGAGGTGCGCCGGGACGCCACGGTGACGCGCCTGCTCGTGGCGGATGGCCGCTGCCACGGTGTGGAACTGGCTGGCGGCGAACACCTTCCCGCGGAACAGGTCGTGCTGGCTGCCGGAGTCTGGTCATCGCGATTGGCCGGGAGTGTGGGATTGCGTCTGCCACTGCAGGCGGGCAAAGGCTACCACCTCGACCTTGAAGCGCCGGAGCCGTGTCCGCGCACGGCTTGTGTTGTGACCGAAACCTTCGTGGCGGTGACGCCCATGGACGGGAGGCTGCGGTTGGCCGGCACCCTCGAGTTCTCCGGCATCAATCAACGGCTGGTACAGAGGCGGCTGGACATGCTCAGGACCGGAGCGGCGCGCTGTTTACCGGGGGTAACTGCAGCCGCGGTCCTGTCGCGGTGGTGCGGTCTGCGGCCCTGTACCGCCGATGGTCTGCCAGTGGTTGGCTGGGCGCCCGGAATCGAGGGGCTGTTCGTGGCCACGGGCCACGCCAAGATGGGCCTGACCCTGGGTCCCATCACCGGCCGGCTGGTCAGTGAGTGTCTGCTGGACGGCGAGGCGTCCCTGGATATCGCTCCCATGCGGGTGGGGCGGCTATGAGCTGGCAGTTACCCTTATCGGACTAACGACACCTTTTTCGCCTGCACGGCGTCCTTGGTCGAGAGGCGAACGAAGTAGGTGCCCGAGGGCATCGCTCGGCCGGAAGAGTCGCGACCGTTCCAGACCGTCTGCCACAGGCTGCTCGGACCAGGCTCACTCTCCAATGTGACCACAAGTTGGCCCCGAGGATCGTAGACGGCGAGCAAGGTTGGTCCGGTTTCCGGGGCGGCGAAGGAGATGGTCAGTAGGGGATTGAATGGATTCGGCCATGCCGTCAAAGTGAGCTCACGCCCCGGTGTCTGCTCGGCGACGGCCACGGCGTAGTCGGGTCTGGCCAGCATGATCTCGCCGTTTTGTCCTCCGGATCGGCGATTCCAGGTGAATACGGGTTGCCCCTGGTCGGTCAAGGCAATGTCGGTACTGGGACCGAAATGCCCGCTGAAGATGGTGCTCCCATCGATCCAAATTCCCTCTTCACGTGTTTTGTATTCAAGGGACCAGTGGGTCTCCTCGATCTCCTCATCGGAAGCTATCTGATACCAAAAGGCATGTATGATTCCCGCCGGAGCCACCTCGATAGCGAGGTACAATGGCCAGTCGTAGTAGTTGTAGTGGACGGTGAGGTACTCGGGGAAGCTCCAAAATCCGTCGGGGAGGCCCTGAATAAAAGCTATGTCGTTGCATGGGCAAGGTAGCTGAGGACCCAGGGATAAAATGCACTGGGACGTATCCGGACTGGTTGCCACATCCATCTCCATGCCGAAATATCCGCCGGGCACGACTACCGGTTCGGACCACTCGGTGCCACTACGCTGACGATACTGGAGTTCGTTGAAATTACAGAGATAGTAAACGCGGGGCTCGAGAACTCCCGCACCCGATGCCGCCGTGACTCGCGGCGACGCAGAATACTCGCAATCGAACGCCACAATTTCGGGATCTTGCCAGCCGGAGACACTTTTCCGTACGAGCCATACATCGCACCAGTAGGAAGGAGTCGAGACATCGAACGTAAGCCAGACAGAGTCGAGGCAAGAGCCAGGTACCGCTGTTAGATCGGGTCGTGTCCAGTCGAGTATCCCGCCGGTCTCGATGACATGATTGCTCGGCGACCAGGTATAGCCGTTCCCCTGCCGGACGATCACTTGGCTGTCTGAGGTGTAGGCCAGAACGAATCCACCCGCCGACCAGCAAATGGCGGGAGTTTGGCCAGGACCGTGGTAGACAGGCTCGGTTACGTCGCCATCGTCTGGAGCGATGGCACTGAAGGCCTGGGTCCAGATCCCGAAGTCTTCCACAGCCCAGGCTACAACCAGAGTGCCCATGGGAGAGCATGCGAGTGTAGGTTTACGGTTATCGAGATTCGGATTAGAAATGGACTGGATGACGTAGTCGGCCTGGCAGACGGAGCTGATCAGGAGCACTATCAGAAAAGCGGTCCTACATGCTGTATGCATGATTTCCCCTTCACACTTCCCAAAGCTGTCCCCTCATCTATACAACACTTTCACGCCGCCCCAGGTGGCCATTGCGGTGGCAATGGGTGGCGGGCAATCGCAGTTGACGCCAGTCACGGGAGTATCCGGTCCTCCGGTGGACTGGTGCATGGGAATCAGGTTCAAGGGATCGGCCCCGTCCGCGTACACGATGGCATCGGGGATGGACGGGTTGGGGTATGGGACGATGGAGAGCCAGTGGCAGTCCGGGGCCAACACCATGGCGGTGATGGTCATCAGGTTGATGGCAGGTTCCCAGGGCAAGGGGGTTACCAGGCCGATGGCGAAATTGGGCGGATCGAAGATCCCTCCCCACCAATTGGTGGGTTGCCAATTGAGCACGATCAGTGTGGGGTCGTCGTACTCGATGGTACATTCCCAGCCGTAGACTCCTCCTGCAGCACTGGCGTTGGTCAAGATGAGGTACATGTCGAAAGGAGTGACGATCGGCACCTCGGCACAATGCTGGGTGGCCTCCAGATCGAAGTAAATACCGAGCCCGTCGGGGTCAGAGTCCACTTGAGCTGCTGCGGAACCGCCCACGAGGGCCAATGCGCCCATGAGGAAAATCATCCGGCTTTTCATGGTGCCCCCCTTATCAAACGACCTCACCAACACAACGCTTTAACGCTGCTCCA
>CBDURX010000156.1:0-5658 GCA_965369485.1 uncultured bacterium
GGGGTGCCAGCGGCGCCCCGCCCGAGACGAAGAAGCGCATCCTTCCTCCCATGCGCCCCCGCAGTTTCTTGAAAACGAGGCGATCGGCCAGGTGAAATTTGAATCCCAGCCAGGCCGGAATGGACTCCCCCTCCCGTTTCTTGCGCCCGTAGTCCAGACCGATCTTGCGGGCCCAGAAGAAGATATTTTTCCTCAGGGCCGAATCGGCCAGGGCCGTGCTCAGGACCCGGGCGTAGATCTTCTCGTATAGACGCGGCACGCTGATCATGATCGTCGGCTTCACGTCCTGCATGTCCTGGAGCACCGTCTCGATGGCTTCGGCGTAGGCGATGCCGACGCCGTTGTAGAGCATGATGTAGTACCCGACCATGCGCTCCAAGACATGGGAGAGTGGTAGGAATGATAAGCAGCGGTCGTGCGGTGTGAACTCGATCATCTCCTGTGTGACCACAACATTGGAAACGAAGTTGCAGTGCGTCAGCACGACCCCCTTGGGGTCACCCGTGGTACCGGAAGTGTAGATGATGCTGCACGGATCATCCCGTCTGGCCGGTCCACAGTCCTGGCGCGGTTCCGGGGGATTCTCGCTGACGATGTTCTGCCCAATCTGCAGCAGTTTGTCGAAGGGCATGATGTTGGGCAGATCGCTCGGATCGAAGACGATCACGTCTTCCAGGAAAGGCGCTTCCCGACGTAGACCATGAATCTTCTCGGCCTGCTCCTGTGTGGAGACGAAGATGACCCGCGGCTTGCAGTCCTGCAGGATGTAGCCAATGGTGTTCGGCAGGAGGGTCGGGTAAAGGGGTACGGTCACGGCCCCGGCGCAGAGACTGCCCAGGTCGACTAGAGCCCACTCTAGACGGTTTTCCGAAAGCAGCGCCACGCGGTCGCCTTTCTTGACGCCGAGGGATTTCAAGCCGTGGTGCAGAGCCCGTACGCGACGGTAGGTCTCCTCGCTGGAGACATCCACGTAACGGCCCGTCTTGTCGCGATAGGAGAAGCAGTCGGGTCGGGGGTGTGTGTTGACGGCGGTGAGAAACAGTTCCGGGATCGTCTCGATAGGCATGGTCGACTCCTGTGGCTCGGCGGCGGGCAGGAAGACACTCTGGCAACCGCGCGGATCGAGACGGGAAACCTCAACGCGGGCTAAGGCAGCGCTGGTGGCGCGGCAAGCAAACAACAGTTGATAAAAGATTCGAGACTGCGCACAATGCTTAACACGTTGCAAAAATCATTGTCAACGAATATCGGATTCAGTCCCGCAGGAGGTCTTTCGTGAGAGCGGCAAGCGTGTCGTTAGCGCCACACTCCCTTACCTCGACTCGACTACTGACGGTCACGGTTGACGAGATCGTCAAAAGTGGAGTGCCTGCGGGCGTCAGAAACGAGATGGTGCTGAAGAAGTCGTGCAAACCGCGCCGGGACAGATACCGGTGATCCCCATGTCTCTTTCCAGCCCGGAAAACCTTCCACAGCTGCGGTGCGATCTGCTGAATTGGTACGACACATTCCGTCGGCCGTTGCCCTGGCGTCGGCGCCCTTCGCTCTACGGCACGTGGATCGCCGAAATCATGCTCCAGCAGACGACAGTCCCGGCGGTCGTGCCGTACTGGCAACGGTTCCTGATCCGTTTCCCAGACATTCATGCGCTGGCCGCCGCCAGTGAGGAAGAGCTGCTCGCACTGTGGTCGGGTTTGGGTTATTACCGGCGGGTACGGCGGTTGCACCAGGCTGCACGGCTGGTCGTTGCCGAGCATGCCGGGCGGTTGCCGCGGTCGCGGGATGCGTGGCTGGAGTTGCCCGGCATCGGCCGCTACAGCGCCGGTGCCATCGCCAGCATCGGGCTCGGCGAGCGTGTGCCTGCCGTGGATGCCAACGCACGGCGAGTGATCACACGCTGGGTCAGTGCTTCCGCCAGCGAGGCCGAGTCCTTGGCGAACGCGGAACTGGAGGACATTGCTGCTCGGGCGGTGGATCCACAGCGACCTGGCGACTGGAACCAGGCGGTCATGGAGTTCGGCGCCCTGGTCTGCCGACGGGTCAGCCCGGCCTGTGACGAATGCCGACTTGCGCGTCATTGCCGTGCTTACGCTGCCGGTCGGGTGGACGAAGTGCCGCCGCCGCTACTCGGGCCGAGCCCCACCCCCGTGCTGATTGCCACCCTGGTGGTCAGGCGTCGTGAGAACGTGTTACTGGTGCCGGCTGGCGCGGCAGTGGCGGTTCGCATGTCCGGTTACGGCCGACCAGAGCGAGGCGATATCACAGGTCTGTGGCAAGGGTTGTGGGCACCGCCCTGCAGTCCCTGGTACCGAGATCCGGTGGTGCGAGGGCTGGGAACAGTGCACCGTCCGATTGCCGCGGTCGCGCTGTCGGCTTGGCGCCGCTGGTTGGCGGGCCTGGACAGTGTTCAGGCTGGTGACTGGTCGGATCTGGGGAGTCTGTCTCATGCGGTCACGACCTACAAGCTGAACTTGCACATCACGGCGGTGAGCATCGGAGGACGTCTCGCTCTGCCGGATAGTGTGCGGTGGTACCGGCCTGACGGGCGAAGGAATCCTCCGCTCTCGTCCCTGGCCAAGAAGATTCTGGCCCGGAGTATTGAATCGCTACGTGAATAATCCGGGTTAACCGATGACAGGAAAGGCCTACTCCGGGCTGGACGCTGGTTTGCCCGACCGGGACGGCTTGACCATGTTTTAAGAGGCTGACCATTGCCCTTCCGCAGGAGATCGGTTTATCATCCGGCCTCACGCGGCCTGTGAGCAGCGAACCGCGCGCTGCAGTTATCTTGTACGGAGAACCGACCCGCCGGTCTGGGTGGGCCACCCCACCACGGGTGAGTTGCCTCTAATCGGCCCGGCAAGGTGCGGCGCGCATTCCAGGGAGATAGCAGATTGGCAAGTGTGACAGGTGAAAAAGAGCGTCTGCGGTACGTGACTGCCGCCGCTCTCTTCGACGGCCACGACGCATCCATCAATATCTACCGGCGATTGCTGGTTCAGCAAGGGGCCGAGGTCATCCATCTGGGCCACAATCGATCCGTGCCCGAGGTCGTCTGTGCCGTTTTGCAGGAAGATGCCGACGCGGTGGCCGTCAGCAGTTACCAGGGCGGACACCTCGAGTACTTCAAGTACCTTCACGACGAGTTGGCACTCCTCGGTTTGGAGCATGTTGCCATCTTCGGCGGCGGCGGCGGCGTCATCATCCCCAGTGAAATAGAGGAACTGCACGCCTACGGTGTCACGCGTATCTACTCACCCGACGACGGTCGCGACCTCGGCCTGTTGGGGATCATCCGTGATATGAACGAGCGGGCGGCCTTCGCCCGGGCAAGCCGTTCCACGCAGTTACCGCCCCGGATCGCCGACCGGACCGTCAGCGAGGACGTGACCTTCGCCTGTGCCCTCAGCCTGGTGGAAAATGGCCGGGAGATACCCGCCGCTCTCTTGTCCTCCCACAGCGCTGGGCGGACGCCCGTGATCGGTATCACCGGCACCGGCGGTGCAGGCAAGAGTACCCTGACGGATGAACTGATGCGCCGCTACTTGCAGGTCTATCCCGCGCACAAGGTCTTGATTCTCGCCGTGGATCCGAGCAAGCGCAAGAGTGGCGGCGCGGTGCTGGGTGACCGGATCCGCATGAATGCCATCGGTCATCCCAACTGTTTCATGCGCAGCTTCGCCACCCGAGGAGCGGTTGGTGAGCTCTCCGCGGCGGTAGCCCAATGCGTCGAGATGGCGCAGGCTTGGGACTTCGACCTGATACTGGTGGAAACCAGCGGGATCGGACAAGGCGACTCTGCGGTGACCGAGCTGGCCGATCTCTCTGTCTACGTGATGACCAGTGAGTTCGGATCGCCCATCCAGCTCGAAAAGATCGACATGATCGACTTCGCCGACATCATCGTGGTCAACAAGTTCGACCGGGTCGGCTCCGAGGACGCCCTGCGGGATGTGCGAGGGCAGTACCGGCGCAGCCATAACGAATTCGAGGCTGCGGATGCGGAGTTACCCGTGTTCGGTACCATAGCCAGCCGGTTCAATGACGCCGGCGTGACGGCTTTGTTCCAGTTCCTCGATGCCCGCGTCACTGAATGGCGCGCCGGCCACGAGGTACACCGGGCCGGCGTTCATCGAGAGGTCTTGGAACGTGTCACGGGTGACACTTCGACCCTGATCCCACAGGATCGTGTCTTCTACCTCGGGGAGATCGCCCGCACACTGCGCCAGTACAACGAGCAAGCCGCCAGGGATGCCGATCTGGTGCGGCGCTGCCATGTCCTGGAACGGGCGCTGGCCGAGGTGGACGGAACCGCGGCGGGGGTGGTGGAGGTGTTGGCCGAGCGTCTGCAGAGTGTCCGTGCCGAGGCGGGGGAGGATCTGCTGGCCGAGATCTCATGCTGGGACGACCTCGTCACACAGTACCGCCAGGACGAAGTCACGGTGAAGATCCGGGACCGCGAGGTGAAATTCACTGCTTTCAACGAGACACTTGCCGGCAGCCGTATCCCGAAGATTGCACTGCCGCGCCTGACCGACCCGGGCGACCGCTTGCTCTACCTGCGGAGGGAAAACGTACCCGGGTCCTTCCCCTACACGGCCGGGGCGTTTCCCTTCCGCCGCATCGACGAGGAGCCCAAGCGCCAGTTCGCCGGCGAAGGATCCCCCACCCGCACCAACCGCCGTTTCCACTATCTCAGCCAGAACGACGACGCGAAGCGGCTCAGCACCGCTTTCGACAGCCTCACCCTCTACGGCCACGACCCGGACCGGCGGCCTGACATCTACGGCAAGATTGGCGAGGGTGGCGTTTCCGTTTGCAGTCTCGACGACATGAAGACGCTCTACCGGGGATTCGATCTCTGCCGCTCCAACACGAGTGTGTCCATGACCATCAACGGTCCCGCCCCCATCATTCTGGCCATGTTCTTCAACACCGTCATTGACCAGCAGATCGAGGGCAAGCAGGCCGATCTTGGTCGCAAGCTGACCGACGCCGAGAGGGAGGAGGTCACCGCTATGACCCTCGGCACGGTGCGGGGTACAGTCCAGGCGGACATCTTGAAGGAGGACCAGGCCCAGAACACCTGCATCTTCTCCACCGAGTTCGCCCTGCGCTTGATGGGGGACATGCAGGAGTACTTCGTCCAGCACAAAATCCGCAATTACTACTCGGTCTCCATCAGTGGCTACCACATCGCCGAAGCGGGCGCCAACCCCATCAGCCAGCTTGCTTTTACGCTATCGAACGGCTTCTCCTACGTAGAGAACTACCTGGCCCGCGGTATGGACATCAACACCTTCGCTCCCAACCTCTCCTTCTTCTTCAGTAACGGTCTGGATGCTGAGTACGCCGTCATAGGCCGAGTGGCGCGACGTATCTGGTCCATCGCCATGCGCGATTACTATGGCGCCAACGAGCGGAGTCAGAAGCTGAAGTATCACATCCAGACCTCCGGTCGCTCCTTGCATGCTCAGGAGATCTACTTCAACGACATCCGCACCACACTGCAGGCATTGATGGCCATTTACGACAACTGCAATTCCTTGCACACCAACTCCTATGACGAGGCCATCACCACCCCGAGCGAGGAGTCGGTACGCCGGGCCATGGCGATCCAGATGATCATAAACCGTGAACTCGGGTGGGCCAAGTGTG
>CBDURX010000157.1:0-5654 GCA_965369485.1 uncultured bacterium
CCGGACATGGTCGAGGAGTTCAACGCCAACACGTTTGATGCGTTCGGCCGCCGGTGGAAGGCGCGCTTATCCCCGCGCCTGGGCTTCAGCTTTCCGGTGACGAACAAGGACAAGTTCTTCTTCAATTACGGCCACTTCTCCCAGTGGCCGCGCTTTGCCTACGTCTATCCGCAGCTGCAAGCTCAGACCGCGACCAAGATCCAGCTCCTGGGGAACCCGAACCTGGATCCCAAGATCACCATCGAGTACGAGACCGGTCTGCAGCACGAGTTCAGCGGCCTGTGGAGTGCCGGCGTCACCTTCTTCTACCGGGACATCTACGGCTACGCCAAGAGCGTCAGGTTGGAGGCGGTGGACATCGGGGCCGACGAGACACCCGATCCCGACGACACCGGTACAGTGACCATCAACCCGGTGCGGTACTTCAACGGTGACTCGGCCCGCAGCCTGGGCATCGAGCTCAGCCTGATCAAGCGCACGACCCGCTGGTTGAGCGGCTCGGCCAACCTGGAATTGCAGCACAGTACGGGCACCAACAGCCGGGCCGACGAGGCGTACCTGCAGGCCATCTACGACGAGGCGTACACACCGACCGCATCCATCGGCGGGCTCACCCGGACGCCACTGCTGTGGGACAAGCCGTGGGCGGTTTCGGTGAACCTCGACTTCTCGGTATTCGAATCAGACAGGCCACGGCTGCTCGGGATCAGGCTGCCGCCCAACTGGAGCCTGAACATCCTCGCCCGTGCCGAGGCGGGGCAGCGTTACACGCCGCGCACCTGGCTGGGTGGAGGCGCCTTCATCTACAGCGACTTCAACTCGGATACGGGCCCGTACCGCAGCTCTATCAACCTGCGTTTCAACAAGTACTGGCGGTTCGGCAGGAACGGGAAGCTGACCTTCTCTCTCGAAGCGCGCAATCTCCTGAACCACGTGAACTACCGGCGGATAAATCCCTGGACCGGCACAGGGTACCAGGTGGGGGATTACAACCCGAGCTGGTCCCAGCGCTGGGGGGACGGTGCCGAGGAATTGGCCAGCACTGATTCGGCGGATTACGCCAAGGGGGTCGTCGACCCCAGCTACATCGAGAACCCCCGTCTGCTGATGTGGGGGTTGGAGTACTCATGGTGAGGTGGCGACAGGCAAGGCGTGGCTGGGGTATCCCCTTCAGGTCGTCCAGACGACCGGCGGCAACCTTTGCGACTGGTGTGGCCTTGGCGACGGTTGCGGCCGCCATCTTGTTGCTCGGCACGCCCCTGGCGCGCGCCGATGTCATCTCGCTTTACGGGGACGAGAATGTCGGCACGGCGGGCGCCCAGTTCCTGCGCATTCCCGTGGGAGCTCGCAGCGTGGCCATGGGCAAGGCGTACACCGCCTGCGCCACCGACGGTGCGGCCATCTTCTGGAATCCGGCCGGAATCGTGCGCACGTCCGGCCGCAAGAATCTATTCCTTTCTCACAGCAAGTATGCCGCCGACATGGATCTCGGCTACTTCTCCTACCACTGGCGGGGACAGAACTACGGCTTCGGGCTGATTGCCGGTACACTGCGTTCGGGCGAGATCCTCCGCACGGACGAGTTCCACCAGGAGGGAACCGGCACCACCTTCCGGGCCGATCAATATGTGATAGGCCTGACCATCGCGCGGGCCATGACCGACCGCTTCTCCATCGGTGGCACGGTGAAGTTGTACCAGGAGAACCTGGACGAGTTCGTGGTGCGATCGCCGATGGTGGATCTGGGCATCCTCTACTTCGTGGGCCTGGGGGATCTGCGGATCGGCTTCGCGGCCAGGAACTTCGGTCCAGACATGCAGCCCGAAGGTGCGCCGCCAGCCATCGGCGAGGGTGTCGACGCACCGGATTCGTTTCAGAAGTTCCCGGCCCCCACCGTGGGCGCCTTCGGCGCGGCCTACACTCTCAATTTGGGCGAGCAAGCCAGTCTGCTCACGACCATGGATTTCAATCACCCGTCCGACTACTCGGAGAGCTTTCGCTTCGGCGGCGAGCTGAGTCTCCTGAAACTGCTGCTTTTGCGTGCCGGATACGAGACCAGCCGCGACGAGGGCGGGTTCGCCGCCGGCTTCGGCGTGAGGCTCGGCCAGCGGTCATGGAGCCTACGGTTCGACTACGCTTACAGCGACATGGGCAGTTTCGGGACGATCCATCACTTCTCCCTGGATTTCGCCCCCCTGATCAAGGGGAGGCGGCCATGAGAATCTTGCGACGCACACCGCCGCCTGGATCCCCAGACCTGGGCACCAAGATACTGGCCGCCTGGTTGCTAGTCTCGAGTTTGTTGTTGGTCGTATCTGGCCTGATCGCCCTGAGCGGCTGCGGCGAGAAGATGGACATTTTCCGCCCCGTCGGTCTGTTCTCCGTGAGCCGGTACCTGGAAGACGCGGTGTACAGCGACAGTGATGCCGTGCAGCTGGTGGTCATCGGGGGTAGCCTGTACGTCTTGTCCGGGGACGGCCGCCTGACCAAGCGGGACCGTAATTATGGTGAGATTGCCGTGGTGGCGGGGCTCGCCGACCCCACCGCCTTGTGCTCAGACGACGCAGGCGAACTGGTTTTCGTCTGGGAGCGGGGTGCCGGTCGGATCAGTGTGTACCGGACCAGCGACCTTTTCCTGGTGGGCGCTACCGATCTTGACAGTCTGGTGAAGTCGGTTACTAGTCTGGTCGCTTGCCGCACCGGTATCGACGGCGATCCCCATGTGGCCGGCGCACGTACGTTCCTGTACCTGGCCGACCCCGATTCGGGCGTGATCCACCGCCACGTCTACGACGACTTCAGCGGCCTGAGCCCTTACGGCATCCTGGCCCGCGACGACGGAGACGGCGCCCGCTTCGTACACCACCCCGCCGGCATGACCCAGGACCGTGACGGCATGCTACTGGTGTGCGACGCCGACACCAGTCGCAACTGGGTGATCCGGTTCGACCCGACGCCCGATTTCACCGACACGACCCCAGACACCAACGACCAGGACCCGTGGCGCGGCAGGGCAATCATCTTCGACCTGGAAACCTGTGTGCCCCCGGCGGCGGTCGACTTCACCCTGGGCGATGCCGCCGAGTGTGGCGAGACCGGCTGGAATGGCGCCCCCAGTACAGCCGAGGGCGAATTCTTCAGTCCTGTGGACGCGACCCTCGACGGCTCCCATCGGATCTACGTGCTCGACAGCGGCAACGACCGCATCCAGATCTTCACGCCCGAGGGTTATTATGTGATGCTGTTCGGGTCCACCGAGATGACACCCGGCCCGATCTCCATCGGTGTCGTGGACGTACGCACCGGCTCGGGGGCCGAGGCCGTCAATTTCGGTGCTTACGTCTTTGTCCTGGTGCCTCAGTTGCAGCAGGTCCGCAAGCTCATCTCGGCGGAGCAGTACATCTTCATCAACCAGGAACCGCCGCCGGATCCCGGTTAGACTGAAGTTCCAGTTAGCAGGAGGTTGGTTGTGTCTCTGGATGCAGAGGAGTTCAGCGACGAGAGCCTGCAGGAGCAGGTGGAGACCGTCCGCCGCCGGCTGCGCGAGCAGATGGAGGCGTTCGTGCATCCCGCGGCTGCGGCGACAGGCGCAGCCGCTGCAGGACCGGTCGATCCTTCCGGCCCGGTTACTGCCGCTTCAGCAGCACCCACTGCGGACTTGGCACCACGCCCCTTGCAGGATGGAGCGGAGAAGCGCATCGCCATCGGCGCCGACCACGGCGGGTACGAACTGAAGTGCCGCCTGGTAGAGCTGCTCGGGGAGTTGGGATACGAGCCCCTCGACCTGGGAACACACAGCAGTCAGTCTGTGGACTACCCCGACTTTGCCATCGCGGTGGCCCGCAGTGTGGCCCGTGGAGAGGCCTGGCGCGGGATCATGATCGACGGCGCCGGCATCGGCTCGGCCATGGCCGCCAACAAGGTCACCGGGATCCGGGCCGCGACCTGCCACAACGAGGCCACTGTGGTCAACAGCCGCGAGCACAACAATGCCAACGTTCTGGTCCTGGGCAGCGGCCAGGTGAACCGCGGCCTGGCCCGGCGCATGGTCCGCATCTGGCTGCAGACTCCCTTCGCCGGCGGCCGGCACCAGCGACGTGTCGACAAGATCGATATGCTGGACCGTGCTTAGCCCGGATTTGATCCGGACTAGCTCAGAATCAAGGCGGTTTATATGATGTTGATATTCAGCGGTTGCAGCCCGGACGCCTAGCCGTCCGCGCACAGGAGGGAGAATCGTCTTGTCCGAACCGGTAAAAGCTGGATCAGATTTGGGTCCCGTGCCGACCACGCCGATCTACGTGGCCATCGCCGGCAACATCGGTGTCGGCAAGTCCATGACGACCCGTCTGATCGGTGAAACCTTCGGCTGGCCGATGTACTTCGAGCCGGTGATCAACAACCCATACCTAGCCGATTATTACAGGGACATGCGTCGGTGGAGCTTCCACTTGCAGGTCTATTTCCTGAGCAAGCGCTTCGAGGTCCAGAAAAAGATCATGGATCACGGCGGCTCGGCTGTTCAGGATCGTACCATCTATGAGGACGTGGAGATCTTCGCACCGACCTTGCACCGGCGCGGCTGCATGGACGACCGGGATTACGAGAACTACCGGGAGGTCTTCCGTAACATGGTGGCCTTCCTGAGGAAGCCGGACCTCATCATCTATCTCCGCTGCAGACCGCAAACGGCCATGGAGCGTATTCAGCAGCGGGGGCGGACCATCGAAACGGACATCCCCCTGGATTTCCTGTCCGATCTGCACACCGCGTACGAAGACTGGATCGAGCGGGCGCCGGCCATCTGTCCCGTGGAGATCATCGAAACCGAACAGGTCAATTTACGAGACGATCAAGAAGAGCGGGATGCCTTGCTGCGACTGGTCCACCGGCGCCACGTCGAAATGCACGCCGAGTCCCGAGGTTGAGAGAGACCGCCGTGAGGAAGATACCGCCGTGAGGAAGAGCCAGTACAGGCGCAGCGACCTGCTGAGAGGCGAGGGGATTCCCGCCGACCTGTTGGCGGCGCTGCCCAAGACCGACCTGCACTGTCATCTGGACGGTTCCCTGCGCATGGAGACCTTCATGGAGCTGGGTGAGCGGGCGGGGCTCGACATGAGCGGCGGTCCGGATCGGGTGCGGCGCCGTTACTTTCCCGACGATCGTGAAACCTGCCAGCAAGAGTTCCTCAAGCACTTCGACCACACCCTGGCTGTGTTGCAGGAGCCGGAGAATCTGCAGCGGGTCGCCAGGGAGCTGGCCCTCGACGTGGCGGCGCAGGGGTGCTGGTACCTCGAGGTTCGCTTCTGCCCCCTACTGCATGGTAAACAGGGGATGACGCCGGACGGTGCCGTGGCCGCCGTCGCAAAAGGTTTACAGGAAGCGGAGCACCAGTCCCGCATCCTGACCGGGATCATCATCACCGGCCTGCGCACCATTCAGCCGGAGTCCTCCCTGGAGCTGGCCGGGCTGGCCGTGGACTGGAAGGGGCGAGGTGTCGTGGCTTTCGATCTGGCCGGCACCGAAGCGGATTATCCCGCCAAGTACCACCGGCAGGCTTTCTACCACGTCATGAACAACAACCTGGACTCCACCATCCACGCAGGAGAGGGGTTCGGACCTGCCTCCATCCATCAGGCGTTACACTGGTGCGG
>CBDURX010000158.1:0-5587 GCA_965369485.1 uncultured bacterium
CGGCGGGCATCCTGAGTGAGGCTCTGGACTGTGCCCAGCGCATCGGCCTGAGGGAGGTCGGCGAACTCTTCCAGCTCGCCGAGGCGGGTTCAGGGACAGGCTTCCCGGCGGCATTCCCACTCGCCGCCCGGGCGGCCGAATGAGCCCGTGCTACGGCCCTTCTTGAACGATCCGGGTTATAGACAATCGAAGTTGTTTCGCCCCACCGTATTGACGTCTGTGTGGCTGTAGTCTACTATGCCTCGCAATATGCAAGCACCTCGCATGAGATCACGGCCAAGATGGGGGGCGTGAGGTCGGGGTGGACGCTGGGCCAGAGTCAAGGAGGAACAAATGGTAAGCGTCAGAGAGGATGATATCCTGATTCGTGATGAGAGTTTTGTGAAGTATGAGCGGTTGTTGACCAGGGCTGAAAAGGAAGGTCGCATCGATGGTCCCTGCAAGTGTCTGACTTGCGGGATGCACTATCTGACCAAGGAGGAAGCTGAAGACTGCTGCAAGATCGCACCCTGACCCGGATTATTCATATCATCGTGTAAGCGGGATCGTGCAGCGATTCAAAAATTCGGGTCTATCCTGCGGCCACTTCATGCAGGTCGGATGTGATTGATGGGGCAAACGTGAAAATCACGCAGTACTGTTCTGTCTGCAAAGAAGAATTGGCCATGGAGGTGGTCCCCACCGAGGACGGTGATGAGGACAGCGTTCTATGGCTACGGTGTCCACGTTGCCAAGGCTATCTGCCCAAGATAAGCAGCAGCATCACGGCGACCGCCGCCGCGGAATCCTCCACGACCGATTCAGCCACCGCCGAGGCTGACACTGACCTTCAGAACGAAACTGCCACTGTTGCACCGGAACCCACCGCAAAAAAAGAGTCCCTCGCTACCTACGCGGCCCTCCTCGCTGAAAAGGATCTCTCCACAGCCAAGCCCTACCGACCCTGGCAGCAATACGAGATAGGGGATGTCATTCACCATCTGGCCTGGGACGACTTCGGCGTGGTCGTCGCCAAGGAGACCTTGCCGGGCGAGCGATGCGTCGTGAAGGTCTACTTCGAGAGAACCGGCGTGGCCCGTTTGATCGAAGAAGACACGTCGTCATCGTGATGCCAATCCGCCTGGATCCGCCCACGCAGCGGCTCGTCGTGTGGAGCTGGCCGCTTTTCGTCGGGCTGTTGCTCTGGAACGCTACGGCTGCGGCGCAGATTCCCTATCTCGAACCGCTGCCGTGGTTCGGGCCGCCGGAGGCGGCACGGTTGCGGTTCATGGACTTCAGCTACGACTTGTTCGGGGACGAGAAGAGCGACTGGACAGCCAACCGGGTGGGGTTGGCCGGGTACATCCCGGTGAGCGATCGGGGTATCTTTTTTATCCGGGGCTACGTACTCTCCTTTCACAGGAAGGACCTGCCGGTTCTGGTGAGGTGGCCGCACATCGCCGGCGAGGACGCCGAGGAGGGCTGGCCGGGTGAAACCCGCAGCATCGGGTTTGCCAGTCCCGAGCTGGGTTTGCTGGGCCCCATCCGATTACCGTTGCTGGGCGGCAGTCGCTGGGGACTGACGGTGGGCTTGCCCATCGGCCGTGACGAACTGTACCCCTTCGCTTCCGCCAGCTTTCCGCTACGCTTGGCGTTGAGGAAAGAACTGGCCCTGCATACTGTCTGGCGGCTGAATCTAGTGGCCGGTGGGCTTTTTCACCTCGACTCCTCCCGCAGCTTCTTCGACGGGTCCGCGTTTCCGGACGGTTACTGGCTCGCAGCAGGCCTGAGCTGGCAGCCGGGGAAACGTCGTTGGTGGAATGTGCTGTTGAAAGATGATGTGCGAGAAGGTCGCCGTACCACCCTCCTCACACTGCAATGGTGGATCCCGTCCGGAAGCCTCAATGCCTTCGGAGTAGGCGTCACGGGAGAACTGGCCGGGTTCGCGGATCGACCGTTCCACCTCCAGATGACCCTGACCTGGCGATTTGTCAGCCCCGGCGCGGTGGTAGCGGAGACGGCCGAGCCTTGATCACCCCGTATCACGTTGCGCCCGCACGACCCTGTAGGCCGGCTGTCGCGTTTTGCCACGGATGGCGCCTCGGGGCGTACTCCTCCGTCCCAGGCCGTTTCACTGCCGGCGATTCCTCGTCGTTCCTCAGCGAGCAACGTCCTTTCCCGTGGTACTGTTTTCTTCTACGTCGTAGGTGGTGAGGGAGGTCTGGGGCGAATCTGGCATATGCTTTGCCTTGGTTTCCGTGGGCCGGGCCGGATCACGGCAGTGTGAACCATCTTGGCAAACGTCAGTCCTTCAGCGTCGGCGCGAAATCAGTTTCCGGAAGGCATCCATGACGCGCGTCCTGCTCAACGGTAGTTCCCAGCTGACAGACGAGATCCAGGGTTACCTCGACCGGTGGGGGATGCAGGTCTGCCGGCTACCTGGTGTGCCTCTGGATTTCTCTTTCACACTCCTGCGGCGTTGCGACGTCGTGATCGTTTGTGGCGCGGAGTGTGATGAGCTGTGCCCGGAGAGTGAGATAGTCCCGCCGGACGCGCCGCCAATCCTGTTCGTGGGGCAACCATCCCGCCGCGGTGACGACCCTCTTCTCGGTTTCAACACGATCGCCGGCCCAGGCCAAGACGGGTGTCTGCTCGAAGAAGCTCTCGCAACCTGTCTGGCCTATTCTCAACAAGTGCGCCGGGAAAGGGCAGAACGTCACGGCTTCCACCAGTACGCCCAGTTCCTCAACCATGAGCTGAGAACTCCCATCACGGCAGTCGGCACCGCGTTGCAGATACTGGTGGAGGAGCTGGCCCAGCGCGGCGAGGAGCGGCTGCTCGGGTTCGCCAACATAGGCCTGCGTAACGTGCAGCGGTTGCAGAGGACCATGGCCTGGAGCGAGGGATACCTCGCGTCCCGCAGTCTGGAGTTGAT
Organism: uncultured bacterium; assembly: GCA_965369485.1. GTDB lineage: Bacteria > Krumholzibacteriota > Krumholzibacteriia > LZORAL124-64-63 > LZORAL124-64-63 > CBDURX01. Next base: position 2,915 of record CBDURX010000158.1, read on the forward strand.
ACCCGACTGGCAGGAATGGAGTGTCGAGAAGCTCGTCGCCCGAGCCACGGCCGAAGTCTGCGCCACCGATGAGCTGACGGTGGAATTGGCCACCGCGGCAGCCACACAGTCGTTGTTGAGTGATGCCCAACTCTTCGGCACGGTCGTACGGCAGGTGTTGCACGCCGTTCGCTACTATGCACCCGACCAGGCGGTTACGTTGCAGGTGAAAGTGAACACATCCGCAGAAGTTGGCCCGCTGGTGCCGGGAGGAGACGATGGGCCGATGCTCCTCCTGGCCTATTTTCTGCAACCGTGCGCTGGAGAGGGCCTGGAACCCGGCCAGGTGGCCCGCACCGGTCTCGTCCAGCGGGGGGACCGGCCGGACGAGGAACTGCTGCGTTTGATCGAATTCACAGTCTCCCAGGAAATCCTCGCCCTGTTCGGAGCTTCCCTGAGCACGTTTTCCGCTCCTTGCGACGGGGAACCGGTCGTAACCGTCGTTTTGCCCCTCGAGTATGGTCTGGCGAATGATCGTAGCGAACGCGCGAACTACGAGGCGGTTCCGCAGTAGGCGGCCGATTTCGACTGGACACGCGCTCTGCCCCGATGCTAACTTGGCTTCCTCATCTTGTTTGAATTCAACAAATTGACAGGATAAGCCAGGCACCATGAACGATGCACGGCAGCGGAGCGAATCCCAGGAACAGGCAGACGGACGGCAGTGGTTGGCGTTGGGCGTTGCCCACGATGTCAACGAGCTGCTCGGGACCGTACTCGGTCGGGCCCAGCTTCTCCTGGAACAAGAACCGCCCGCGTCCATGCGGCGTCACCTCGAATTGATCGTGGCCGCAGCCCGGGACGCCGCCGCGCTGGTGAGCCAAATCCTCGAGACGGACACTGCCGGACCAACCGAGCCTGTGCCGGTAACACGTCTGGCTGATGTCGTGGCGTTTTGTCTGGACATGACGCGTCACCGCTGGGAAACCGACGCTCAGAAGCGGGGTGTCCGCTATCACATCGAGACCGAACTGCCACCCGACCTCGCGGTGTGGGCTCACCCGGTCATCCTGCGAGAGCTTGTGACCAATCTTCTGGTCAATGCGTTTGAAGCCATGCCCCAGGGCGGTCCGTTGCAATTGCGCGCAGTATCCAAGAGCGGCGAACTGCAGCTGAGCGTCCAGGACCGCGGTTGCGGCATGGACCCTGCGACCCTGGCCAGGTTATTCGAGCCTCGATTCACCGCAGGCAAGGCGGGCGGTCGCGGCATCGGGTTGGCCACCTGCCAGCGTATCGTCACCGAGCTCGGCGGCCGCATCGAGGTCACGAGCGAATCCGGTGTCGGTTCCACATTCACGATCCATCTTCCGGAAGCTACACGGTTGGACGCAGCTGCCGGTAGTGCGAAAGAGGGCACGGTTGTTCCCGACGTCCTGTCCGACCGGCCCCGGCCTGCACCCCAGAGGATTCTCGTGGTCGACGACGAATCGCAGGTGCGGGAGCTGTTGCAGGAGATCTTGACCAGCGACGGCCACGAGGTCACCTTGGCGGTGGATGGCCAGGAGGCGTTGGGTTGGTTCCGACCCGGGAGTTGCGATCTGGTCCTGATCGACTGGACCCTGCCCGGGCTGTCCGGTGGGGAAGTGGCGCGGGCGGTCCGACAAGCCGACCCGGACGTGGTCATTGGGATCATGTCCGGCTGGGGTGCCGAATTGTTGGATGAGGTCAGGCCGAGTCTCATCCAACAGAGCGACGTTGTCGATGTGCGAGCCGCCAAGCCGTTGGACCTACAGAAGGTGAGAGAATTGGTGGCCGACGCCGCGGAAATCGGTGCGCGCCGGCGGGGCGATATAGCCTCCGGTTCGTGATGCGTCAGGTGGTGAGCGACCACGCGCCAGCCGCCTATAACCGGATTAAGCGGGAGGGTAAGACCGGATGCGAGGTTCCTTTGCCGTGGTGCTATTTGCGGTGTGCCTGAGCCTGGCCGTCTGGGAAGGGGCGGCTGGACAGGGAGACCGCCAGCAACCTCCGGCCGCCGAGCTCCTGTTGGTAGCAACGGATGCGCTATCGCTGCCCGACGGTCTGGTGCGAGGACTGGCCTGGCTTGCCCCCGACACCATCGCGGTTCTGAGCGAGATCCCCGACAGCCTGTCGCCGACGGGCTCGGTCCAGGTCCTGCTGACGTATCAGGACCGGCGGGGAAAGGTTTTCCGGGTAGAGGATTTCTCGGGCACTCTGGCCCGCGGGCTGGCCTTCGACGGGGAATTCCTTTGGAGCTGTGGGGACGACCGGACTGGCGGCTCACTTCTCTACAAGATCGAACCGGACACCTGCAAGGTGAAAGAGGCCTTCACCACTCCGGGACATCGGCCCTGTGGCGTGGCGTGGGACGGGGAATTCATCTGGGTAGTCGATCGTGACAGCGGTCGCCTGGATCGATTCGATGTCGAGACGGGCCAGGTTACGCGGTCCGCTTTGACACCTGGCTTCTCACCCTATGGGCTCGCCCACGTTGGCCGTCACTCCTGGATCGCCGACAGCGGCACGGGTCGCTTATACCGCTTGACCGGGACGCGGCGATTGTGGAGCGCGACGGTGGAAGTGGAATCTTTCGCGAACCGGGGGCGAGAAGTAGTCCTCGCCAGCGACGGAACATTTCTCTGGTATGCACTTTCCGACTCCGCAACGGCATAC
>CBDURX010000159.1:0-5585 GCA_965369485.1 uncultured bacterium
GCCAGGTTGCTTCCCGGGCCCGCGGTCTCGTGTGTGCAGTCGTGGTAGGTGCCGGCGGCGACCATGACTGTGTCGCCGGGGGCCGCGGCCTGGACGGCGTCATAGATCTCTGAGTAATCGCCGGGTACGTTGAGTACGCCCGCCATTGCCCCACCGCCAGCCAATACCAGCAGTAAGCCGGGGACGATAACACATGCTGTTCTCATCGGATTTCCCTCCCAGCAGTCTTTTCAGTGCAGCTCTTGCCTTGAAGAATCGTGAAATTATACCATGTTGGAGTGCCCGGGGGCTACGTCCGACCCAGAGTAAAAGAGGGCCACCGAGAGGGTTTAGTCAATATTCCCATCACACGAGTGGGTGAAAATCATATATAATTAGGGTCGCTTCCCGTTTGAGGATCACACAACGTGGGTCTGGGTCTCGCCCGTTTTCCCGCGCAACACAAAACGGAGGCCAAAATGCGCAAGCAGCTTGTCGCCTGTTTTTCCTGCCTGTTGGTACTGCTGGGTTCCGGTGTATTGGCCGGTGCCGCCACCGTGGAGAAGCTCTTCCTGGAGGGGAGTTCACACGCGACCGCACCCTCCTGCAAAGTTGTCACCGCTGACGGTAACGGGGTGACTCTCGAGCTGGAGATCCCCTACCTCGACAAGGAAGCGATGGAGGTCGAGGGAACCGTTTACCAGTTACTGTCCATTCCGGGCGGAGGCTTCAGCGGCGAATCGGGTGAGGCGGCCTTGCCTACCTTCACCCGCCTCGTGGCCATTCCCGACTACGTGGGAGTCAAGGTCAGGGTCACGAACCAACACAAGCAGACCTTGACGGGAATGCGCATCGCACCCCACCAGCCGTCCGAGGCCGCACAGTTCGTGAAGGATGCCCAGTACTACGCACGGCAAGGCCTGGACGAAACTCCCCAGGTGAGTGTGGGACAGCCCGCCCTTCTGCGCGGCTTGCGGGTAGTGCCAGTGACCTTTAAGCCGGTCAGGTACGACCCCTCCCGGCAGGAAGTGGAAGTGTCCCGGCGCCTGACGGTCGAGCTGTCTTACGAGGGGAGTGATCCGACAAACGCGGTGGGAAAGTCTCAGCGCTTCATTCCCGAGTCATTCTACAACCTCTACCGCGAGGTGGTGGTCAATTTCGACACGGATGGCGCCGAGGTGGGGCCAGGCTCCTACCTCGTCATCTGCCCCGACAACTCAACCATCATCGACGCAGTCCAGCCGTTGCTGGACTGGCGCCGTCGCCAGGGGTACAACGTGATCCTGGTCACCACCGCCCAGACCGGCACGGCCAACACCCAGATCAAATCCTACATCCAGACTGCATACAACAATTGGCAGATTCCTCTGGAACATGTGGTCCTGGTGGGCGACGCCACCGGTAGCTACTCCGTAGCCACCTGGTTCGAGGGGCTATCCGGATACAATGGTGAGGGCGACCACTACTACACTAATCTGGCGGGGGCCGACGTTCTCTCGGACATCAACATAGGACGTCTCTCCCACCGCAGTTACGGCGAGCTCCAGACCATCGTCGCCAAGATCGTCAACTACGAGAGCGACCCCTGGTTGACGAACGATCCGGGCTGGTTCACCCGCGCTACCCTGGTCGCCGATCCCTACTCCCAATCCGGGTGGAGCACCGTCTTCATCAGCCAGTGGTGCAAGAACCAGTTGCTGGATCTGGGCTACACCCAGATCGACACCATATTCGGCGGCAATTTCGCCACGCTCATGCAAAGCAGTTTCAACCAGGGTGGCACCATCCTGACCTACCGCGGGTACCTGAACATGAGCGGGTACACAACCAGCCACATCGATGCCTTGAGCAACGGCGAAAAGCTACACTACGCTGTGGTTCTGACCTGCGGCACCGGCTCCTTCTCCGACGACTCACACTCCCGCTCCGAGGCGTTTCTGCGCAGCGCCAACGGTGGCGGTGTGGCCGCCATCGGCCTGGCCACCTGGGGCACCCACACCCGTTACAACAACTGCCTCTTCAACGGACTCATGGAGGGCATCCTGAATTCCGGCGACTTCCGGGTCGGGCCTTCCCAGGTACGCGGCAAGCTGGAGATGTATCTCAACTACGGCTCGAGCGAACCCCACGAGGTGGAAATCTGGAGCGTCTGGAACACCCTCATGGGCGATCCGGTCACCGATATATGGACGGCCTATCCCAAGGAGCTGGTCGTAGCTCACCCGGCGACGGTGGCCGTGGGTACCAGCTCCGTGGCTCTCGGCGTGGAGGACAGCAGCGGCTTGCCGGTACCGGGTGCCAAGGTGGCCCTCTACAAGGCCGGCGAGATTCTGGTCTCGGGCTACGCGGACGCGGCGGGCCAGGTCATCCTACCCCTGACCGGCCACACGGCCGGTACGTTGCAGGTGACTGTCACCAAGCACAACTGGCAGCCCTACCTCGGCAGCATCGCCCTCGGGTCGGTCTCGACCTACCTCAGCTCCGGCGGTACGACGGTGGACGACGACACCATCGGCATGAGCGACGGTAATGGCGACGGTGCGATCAATCCGGGTGAGACCATCGAGTGGAATGTGGAAATCCAAAACCTCGGAAGTGATACCGCCGGTGGTGTGACGGCCATGTTGACCTCACCGGATCCCCACGTGACCATGATCACGGGTCAGCAGAGTTTTGGAGACATCGGTCCCGGCAGTTCGGTCTGGCAGAGTTTCGTCTTCAGCGTGGACAGCGGCGCGCCGGGTGGTCAGGCCATTCCCTTCGTGTTGGAAGCGACCTCCGGCGCCGACAGCTGGACTACCTCACTCGAGGCGAACGTCGTTGGCGGGGCCTGTCGTGCCTTCCCCGGCTACACCTTCGGCGGACCCGGCGGAACACCTGACCCCGGTGAGTCCGGCAGTCTTACGATCGACTTGTTCAACGAAGGCAACGCCGATATCACTGGCATCACGGCCACGCTGGCCAGCGAGACACCGTGGGTCACGGTGAGTGATCCCAACGGAAATTACGGTTTTATCGGGATAGAACAGACCGGCGTGAACTCGGGCGATCCCTTCGAGATCACCATCACCGGAGACTGCTATCAGGGCCATCTGGCTACCTTCACCATGTATCTGGAATTCGCCAGTGGCGCCCTGGATACCACGGAATTCCTGATGAGCATCGGGTCTAAGTCAGTGAGCGACCCGGTGGGCCCCGATAAAAACGGTTACTACGCTTTCGACAACACTGATGTCTCTTACCAGTTCGCGCCGACGTACGACTGGGTGGAGATCGATCCCAGTTACGGCGGCAGCGGGACCAGCCTCGGCATGAGTGACAACGGTACTTACCAGGACGAGACGGTGGTGGTTGACTTGCCGTTCTCCTTCCAATTCTACGGACAGAATTTCGATAAGATATCTGTCTGCTCCAACGGCTGGTTCTGCATGGGCGCCTCGTACCTGGTGCTCTACCGCAACTGGACGTTGCCCAACGCCGGCGGTCCCGACGATCTCGTGGCCGTTTTCTGGGACAACCTCTACATGAGCACCAGCTCTGACGTGGTCACCTGGTATGACCCGGCCAACCACCGCTTCATTGTGGAGTGGAGCCAGATGCGGAACGACATGGACGGATCCGAGGAGACCTTCCAGGCCATCCTCTACGATCCGGCCCACTATCCCACCGATTCCGGCGACGGACGGATCGTCTGCCAGTACGAGACCGTCAACCAGGTCGATTGGAAGAACGGGTATGCCACGGTGGGGATCCAGAACACGGATCACAGCGACGGCTTGCTCTACACCTACTGGAACCGGAATGCGCCGGGTGCCGCCTCGCTGGTCGCCGGCCGTGCCATAGCCTACCACTCGGTGCTGGCTCAACCGCAGGGTTACCTCGAGGGTGATGTGACCAACACGTCCGGTGGCGGCAGCCCGGTGGCGGGAGCCGTGATTACCGTCGTGGAGAGCGGTCGCATTATGACGAGCCAGGAATCGGGGCACTACTACGGTGGCTCACCTCCGGGTCTCTTCACGGTCACCGTTTCACACGAGAGCTTCGCCCCGGATGTGGCTTATGAAATCGACATCGCGATAGACACTGTCACACTACTGGACTTCGCCTTGACTGATATCCTCGGTCCCTACCTCAACAACGTGACCACCTATCCGGGGACCGAGGACACCGTGGGTCCTTACGAGATCCAGGTCAACATCACTGATTACTCTCCCATCGACCAGATGCAGTTCTTCTACACCAGTTCCAGCGACGGCGGCCGCGCTCACGAACTGCCACTACAGTTGCTGGACAGTGCCACAGGTCTGTACAAGGCCGAGATCCCCGGGCAACCTCTCGGTACCCGGGTGCAGTATTGGCTGACGGCGAGTGACATTGCCGGTAACCGGTCCGCAGCTCCGACCAACGCTCCTTGGGATGTCTACTCCTTCATGGTAGGCGCGGCGCAGGTCGTCCTCGAAGACGCGATGGAGACGGACCAGGGCTGGACGGTAGGTGACACTGGTGACGACGCCACCACCGGTATCTGGGAACGTGTCGACCCCAATGGAATCTGGGAGGGGGGCACCCCCGTGCAACCGGAGGACGACGCGACTCCCGATCCGGGCTACATGTGCTGGATCACCGGCAACGATCCTCCCGGCTCGATTCAGGGCACCGACGACGTGGATGGCGGCAAGACGACCCTGTTGAGCCCATGGTTCGATCTGAGCGGCTACCAGGGTGTTTCGCTCACCTACAAGCGGTGGTACAGCAACAACACAGGCAACGATCCCAACACGGACTACTGGACGGTGCAGGTGACCGATGACGGCAGTCAGTGGGTGAACATGGAGAACACCAATTTGAGCAATCAAAACTGGTTCCAGCTGAACTTCGCGCTGGAGAGCTATGTTACACTGACCACAACGGTCCGGCTGCGGTTCATCGCCAGCGACGAAGGTGCGGGTTCGGTGGTCGAGGCCGGCCTGGACGACTTTGTCCTGACGGGGAACCAGATGCTGAACGACACCGCACCGCCCACGGTGGCACTGCTCGACCCCGACGGCGGCGAGTCACTTCCCCGTGGCCAGCCCTACGAGATCCGCTGGGATGCGGGAGACGACATCGGCGTGGTGATGACCCACATCCTGTTCTCCACCGATGGCGGCAGCAGCTTCCCTGACACCGTCGCCAGCGGGACCCTGGATTCCACCTACGTCTGGCAGGTGCCTGACATGTCGGCGACGACTTGCCGCATCAAGGTGGTCGTTTTCGACGCGGTGCAGAACGAGACCAGCGACATATCCACTGCAGATTTCGCCATCACCGGCGCCACCGACGTGGCAAGCGTGCCCGCAGCGCGCCTCGCCCTCGCGCAGAACCGGCCGAACCCCTTCAATCCGCGCACGGCGATCCGGTTCAGCTTGCCGGCGGCGCAGCACGTCAGTCTGAGAATCTACGATGTGGAGGGACGGCTGGTCCGGACCCTGGTGGACGAACAGCGCGAGGCGGGACCGCACTCGGTGGTCTGGAGCGGCGCCGATAACAGTGGCGCGCGAACCTCTTCCGGTTTGTACTTCTACCGGTTGACCACGGAGACGGGCCAGGTGATCACTCGCAAGATG
>CBDURX010000160.1:0-5584 GCA_965369485.1 uncultured bacterium
ACTGCTGGGCAAGAGACCTATCTTCGGCATCTGCCTGGGGCATCAGATCCTGGCCTTGGCCCTGGGAGCACAGACCTACCCGCTGAAATTCGGCCATCGGGGCGGTAACCAGCCGGTTCGATGCGCCAGCGACGGCGCGGTGGAGATATCAACCCACAACCACGGGTTCGCCGTGGACGCGGCGACCTTGCCCGAGGGAGTGTCGGTTTCCCACGTCAACCTCAATGACAGTTGCTGCGAGGGTTTGGTGGCCCCCTTGCACCATGCCTTCTCCGTGCAGTACCACCCTGAGAGCTCCCCGGGGCCTCACGACTCCCTGGCGCTCTTCGACGATTTCACGACCTTGATGGCTGGTTTCAAACCTGCGAAGCGCTGAGATGCCAAAAGATTCGAACCTGTCGACCATCCTCATTCTGGGTTCGGGCCCCATCACCATCGGGCAGGCCTGCGAGTTCGACTACTCGGGTGTGCAGGCGTGCAAGGTGCTACGGCGCGAGGGATACCGGGTTGTGCTGGTGAACTCCAACCCGGCCACCATCATGACCGATCCCGCCGTGGCGGACGTCACCTACATCGAGCCTCTCACCGTTGATTTCGTGGAAAAGGTTATCGCGCAAGAGAAGCCGGACGCGCTGTTGCCCACCGTGGGTGGGCAGACTGCTCTGAACCTGTCGGTGGAACTGTCCGCGGCCGGCGTTCTGGAGCGCCACGGAGTACGACTCATTGGTGCCAATCTCGAAGCCATCTGCATCGCCGAAGATCGCTCGCGCTTCAAAGCGGCAATGCAGGCGGCGGGTGTGCCGGTGCCCGAGAGCCGGTTCGTTTCCTCTCTCGAGGAGGCGGACGTCGCCGTCCAGGAGATCGGCTATCCGGTGCTCGTGCGTGCGTCGTTCACCCTCGGTGGTACGGGGGGCGGAGTGGCCGGCAACCGTGAGGAGTTGCAGAAGGTCGTCTCCCACGCCTTGCGCAAGAGCGGTGTCAAAGAAGTCATCATCGAACGCTCGCTCCTGGGCTGGAAGGAGTATGAGCTCGAGGTCATGCGTGATCGGGCCGACAACTTCGTCGTCGTCTGCTCCATCGAAAACGTTGACCCCATGGGTGTGCACACGGGCGACAGCATCACCGTGGCGCCGGCGCAGACGCTGGCCGACTGCGAGTTCCAGCAGTTGCGCGATCTCGCCAAGCGGGTCATGTCGGCGGTCGGGGTGGAGACGGGTGGCAGCAACGTTCAGTTCGCGGTCGACCCCGTGACGGGAGAAGTGGTCGTCATCGAGATGAACCCGCGCGTGTCGCGTTCCTCGGCCCTGGCGAGCAAGGCCACCGGTTTTCCCATCGCCAAGATCGCGGCCATGCTGGCGGTGGGATACAGACTGGACGAGATCCCCAACGACATCACCCGAGTCACCCCCGCCAGTTTCGAGCCGAGTATCGACTACTGCGTCGTGAAGATCCCGCGCTGGAATTTCGAGAAGTTCCCGGGGGCCGACGACACCCTGGGTCCGCAGATGAAGAGTGTGGGGGAGGTGATGGCCATCGGCCGCACCTTCGCCGAGGCGCTGAACAAGGCCATCCGGGGTCTGGACATCGGTCTTGACGGCTTCAGCCGCCAGCTGGCCGAGAAGTACAAGGCGCAGCTGGATGAACTGAGACGGCCGACCGTGAAGCGTTTGTTCCAGATCGCAGCGTTGCTGGCGGAGAACTCGGGACAAGTGATCAGCGAGGCCTCCGGTTACGACCCCTGGTTCGTGGCCCAGCTCCAGCAGATCCTGGCCATGGAAGAAAGGTTGCGGCAGGCGGGAATCCTGGCTGAGGACACGCTGCGCGCTGCCAAGCGCCTGGGCTTCGCCGACGCGGTCATCGCCCGGGCGACGGAAACGTCCGCCCAGGAGGTACGCTCGCGGCGCCAGGAGTGGGGCATCGTCCCTGCTTACTACCGCGTGGACACCTGCGCCGCAGAGTTCGAAGCTAATACCCCTTATCTATATTCGACTTACGAGAGCCAGTGCGAGGCCGATCCTAGCGACCGGCCCAAGGTCGTCATCCTGGGAGGGGGTCCCAACCGCATCGGGCAGGGGATCGAGTTCGACTACTGCTGCGTGCAGGCCTGCTGGGCGCTGAAAGAGCTCGGCTATGAGACCATCATGGTCAATTGCAATCCCGAGACCGTGAGTACGGACTACGACACGGCCGACCGACTTTACTTCGAGCCCCTCACTCTGGAAGACGTGCTGAACATCGTCGAGCTGGAGCGGCCGGACGGAGTGATCGTACAGTTCGGCGGGCAGACTCCCATCAACCTCACACCCGGCCTGGCCGCGGCAGGCGTGCCCATCTGGGGCACATCCCCCGATTCCATCGACCTGGCCGAGGATCGCGGACGCTTCGGAGATCTGCTCCGTGAACTGGACATCGACCACCCAGCCTGGGGAATGGCTCATTCGCGCGAAGAGGCGTTGGCCATTGTCGAGAAGATCGGCTATCCGGTCCTGGTGCGTCCATCGTTCGTCCTGGGCGGCCGGGCCATGGCCATCGCTCACGATGAAGAATCGTTGCACCACTTCCTGGCCGCAGCAGCTCGGGTCTCCACCGGCAACCCTGTGCTCATCGACCAGTTCATCGAGGATGCCTTCGAAGTCGACGTGGACGCCGTCGCTGATCAAGAACGTGTGGTCATCGCCGGTGTCATGCAGCACATCGAAGAGGCGGGGATACATTCCGGGGACAGCGCCTGTGTCCTGCCCCCCTACAAGATCAGCCTTTACCACCTGAGCATCATGGCGGACTACACACTGCGACTGGGTGCGGCTCTGCAGGTGCGCGGCCTGATGAACATCCAGTACGCCATCAAGGACGATGTCGTCTATGTCCTCGAGGTGAACCCGCGGGCCAGCCGCACGGTGCCGTTCGTCGGCAAGGCGACAGGAGTGCCCGTCGCGCGCATCGCCGCCCAGGTGCAGGGAGGCAAGACTCTGGCGGAGCTGGGATTCACCGACACGCCAGCCGTGGACGGATTCTTCGTCAAGGAAGCGGTGTTACCCTTCAACAAGCTGCCGGGGGCCGATCCCCGTCTCAGTCCCGAGATGCGCAGCACCGGTGAGGTGATGGGGCACGCCTCGAGCTTCCACATTGCCTTCGCCAAGGCGCAAATAGCAGCGGGCACGTCGTTGCCCACCACTGGCGCGGTTCTGATCACGGTGAACGATTTCGACAAGTCGGCCGCACTGAAGATTGCCCGTGATCTGCACCGCATGGGGTTCAGGCTGTATGCCACGGTAGGCACCGCTCGCGCCCTCGAACGCGTGGAAATGCCTGTAACCGAGATAGCCAAGGCGGGGCAGCCGGGCAGAACCACGGTGCAGCTGATCGAATCGGGAGAGGTCCACCTGGTCATCAGCACGCCGTTGGGCCCGCGTGCCCGTGCCGACCAGGCGGCTTTGTATGCGGCGGCCATCAGTCATAACGTTTCGTTGATCACCACGATGTCGGCCGCCCAGGCGGCGGTGGGGGGTATTCGCGCCCTGCGTGAAAAGGAGTTGCGCGTGCGCAGTCTGCAAGATCACCACAGCCAGTCGATGGCCCGGGAGTCCTCCCTTCCTCATCGCCCAGCCGCGAAATAGACTCTCAGCCCCCGCTTGCCACAGACTTCGATGGACCTACCTTGTTACGGACGCAGAACTGTAGCACGGACCATCCACAACTCCGGAGTAATACAGAATGTCTTCCGCCGCCAAGAAGCCGCAAAATATCACAGCGGCCACTGTGCGCTTTGCCGGTGATTCCGGGGATGGCATGCAGCTGGCGGGTATGCGTTTCACGGACGCCTCTGCCCTGCTGGGCAACGACGTGGCGACCCTGCCCGACTATCCCGCCGAGATCCGCGCTCCCGCCGGGACGGTGGCGGGGATCAGTGGATTCCAGGTCAATTTCGCCGCCAAGGACATCTACACACCTGGCGACGAGGTCGACGCTCTCATCGCCATGAACCCGGCGGCTTTCAAGGCCAACATCGACGACGTGCGGGCGGGTGGTCTCGTCATTGTCAACGAGACGGACTTCACGGAGAGCAAGCTCGCCAAGGCCGGTTACATCGACGGCTACAACCCGATCGAGGACGAGGAAATCGCTGACCAGTACAAGATCTACAAGATCCCCATCTCACGCCTGACCACCGAAGCGTTGGCCGATTCGGAGTTGAGCACCAAGGATGCCTTGCGCTGCCGGAATATGTACGTCCTCGGCCTCATTTTCTGGCTCTACGACCGTCCCCTCGAAGCAACCATAGCCTACCTGGATGACTACTTCGGCAAGCAGAAGAATCTGCCCGAGATTGCCGCGGCCAATATCAAGGTCCTCAAAGCTGGCTACCATTTCGGTGAGACCGTACGCATGTTCACTCACCGGTTCCACGTGGCGAAGGCCGCCATGCCGCCCGGAACCTACCGCCGGGTGACGGGGAACGAGGCCATCGCCTTGGGCTTGATAGCATCTTCCAAACTAGCCGGTAAATCCCTGGTGTACTGCAGTTATCCCATCACTCCCGCCAGCGAGATCCTGCATTATCTGGCCGGCAGGAAGCATTTCGGTGTCAAGACCGTGCAGGCCGAGGACGAAATCGCAGCCATCTGCGCGGCCATAGGCGCATCCTTCGCCGGACAGATTGGTTGCACCGGTACCTCCGGCCCGGGACTCGCCTTGAAGACCGAAGCGTTGGGTCTGGCGGTCATGACCGAGTTACCTCTCGTGGTGGTGGACGTACAACGCGCTGGTCCTTCCACAGGTCTGCCGACGAAGACCGAACAAGGCGATTTGTTGCAGGCTCTTTGGGGACGCAGTGGGGAGAGCCCGGTTGTCGTTCTGGCGGCACGCTCGCCGGCCGATTGTTTCGATACCGCCCTCGAAGCCGCGCGACTTGCGCTGCTGCACATGGTCCCGGTGGTGTTGCTCACCGATGCTTACCTGGCCAACGGGGCCGAGCCGTGGCGGCTTCCCGACCCCGACACCCTGGAACCAATCACCGTGTCTCATCCCAGTAGTGACAACACGGCCTTTCACCCATACGCGCGAGACGATCGCCTCGTGCGTCCCTGGGCCGTGCCCGGCACGGTGGGACTCGAACACCGTATCGGCGGTCTGGAAGCACAGGAAGTGACGGGCGAGGTCAATTACGAGGCTGAGAATCACCAACGGATGGTCGAACTGCGACAACGGAAAATCGACCTGATTGCCCAGACTCTACCACCTCTGGAAATCTGCGGGCTGCAGAGCGGTGACCTGCTCGTTGTAGGCTGGGGAAGCACTCATGGTGCCATCTTGTCGGCCTGTCAAGCCGCGCGCGAGAAAGGCAAGCGGGTTGGTAGCATTCATTTAAGACATCTGAACCCGTTGCCCCGCGACCTGGGCTCCATACTGGCGCGATTCGACAGGATACTCGTACCCGAACTCAACAGCGGTCACTTGCGTACTTTGCTGCGCGACCGTTTCCTCGTGGACATGCGGGGTCTGAACAAGATCCAGGGCCAGCCGTTGCTCATCGAGGAAATCCAGGATGCCATCGACATGCTGCTCGACGGTCGCTGGGGGGATC
>CBDURX010000161.1:0-5557 GCA_965369485.1 uncultured bacterium
CGGATGAGGAAAGTAAACCGTGGCTGACCGCAACACCATCACCCTGATCAACGGTAAACCTGCCCGGTACCGGGTGCGGCGCAGCACGCGGGCGCGGCGCTTGATTCTGCAGGTTGATCGCCGGGATGGCCTGGTCGTCATCTTGCCCCACCGCATGCCGCTGCGAGAGGTGGACAGGATGCTGAACGAGCACGCGGCCTGGATCGACAGCAAGCTGGACGAGTACGGCGTTCGCCACGGCCCGGTCCGGCGCGAGTACAGTACCGGCAGCGAGATCCTGGTCCTGGGCAAGCCACGCCGCCTCCTGATCCAGGTCTGGCAGGATACCCGGAAGCGCAGCCAGGCGCGCTTGCAAGACGATGTGATGGAGATCCTGATCACGCCGGACGATCTGCTCGATCCCAAGCCGGTTCTGGAACGCTGGCTGCGTCGCACGGCGCGGCAGATCATCACGGATCGCGTCACGGAACTATCGCGCAAGATTGGATTGCAACCGGGCAAGGTCTACATCGGCGAGCGGATCAGCCGCTGGGGCAGCTGCTCTGGCCGGGGCAACCTTTCTTTCTGTTACCGTCTCGTGATGGCGCCGCTACCGGTGATCGATGCAGTCATCGCGCACGAGCTGTGCCATCTGCGGCACTTGAATCACAGCCGTCGTTTTTACCGGCTGCTGAGGCTGGCCTGTCCCGATTACCGCCGTCAGATGGACTGGTTGCACGAGCACGAGGACGACCTGCAACTGTGAAGGAAATGAAATGAGCGACTTGTTCGAGCGGGACGTCGTCTTGGCCCTGCTGCACGAACACACCAAGAGCGAGTCGTTGCGACGCCACGCCTACGCTGTCGAGGCCGCCATGCGGGCGGCCGCCGAGCGCACGAGCAACGATCCAGAGTACTGGGGCGCCATCGGCTTGATTCACGACTTCGATTACGAGATGTACCCCCAGGCGCCGGATCACCCCCTCAAGGGCGCCGAGATCCTGCGTGAGAAGGGGTACCCCGAGGAATTCGTCCGCATCGTCCTGTCCCACGCCTCCTACACCGAAGTGCCTCGAGACAACGACTGCGCCAGGTGGCTGTTCGCCGTGGACGAGCTGTGCGGCTTCTGCATGGCTTGCGCCATGGTCCAGCCCGACAAGAAGATCGCCTCGGTGAAGGTCAAGTCGGTCAAGAAGAAGCTCAAGAAGAAGGACTTCGCCGCCAAGGTGAGCCGGGAAGAGATCCGCGAGGGGGCAGCCGATCTGGAACTGGAGCAGGACGAGGTCATCGCGCACGTCCTGCAGGCACTGACCAAAATTTCGGATGATTTGAGTCTTTAATCGTTTTATTGATAATACTTTTCATTAAATTGAATCTTGTAATTCATTTTGCGGTATGATAAAATCCCACCGTCTTGAAAGTCTTTCGTGTCCACGTCACCCGCCAGAGAAGACCCGGTCATGGCGGCGCTGGGTATTCGCTGTGCAGTTCTCAACAGCCGCCGGCGGCCTGCTCATCACGAAGGATTTTGCCGCGTGTCTCTATCCTCTCGGTATCCCCAATATTCCCCTGAACCCTCAACCAAAGGACGAGCTATGTGTACTGGTGCACGTTCCCTGCATGTGTTCTGTTTGGTCGGGCTGCTGGTGCTGATCGCTGGTACGTCCCTGGCCGTCGACAAGAGCGATATCGTTTACGACACTTCACCGGAGAGGCCGACACCGGTGATGGAGCCACCAGCCGACCGACTCGACCTGGTGAGCGAGAGCTTCGAGGGGCCTTTCCTGCCCCCTGGCTGGACGATCATGACCACCGGCCTGGCCTCCACCTGGGAGCAGACCAGCGGCCAGTCTCACTCGGGCGCCAACAGCGCCGCCGTCTTCTACGGTCCGATTGGCGCAATGCAGGACGAGTGGCTGATCACGCCTGCCTTGAACACCATGGGCCTGGGCGCTCTGTTCCTGGAATGGTACGAGTACGAGGCTTACTGGGCCGATTGGGGTCTAGTGCACTACATCATGGTCAGCACCACGGTCCCTGACGACCCCGCCGCTTTCGATGCCGTCCTCGAGATGACCCCAGCCAATCACACGATCACGCAGTGGGCCGACCCCGTCTCGGTCAACCTCAACGCATATCTCGATTACGAGACGGTTTACGTGGCGTTCCGCTACACCGGTGACTATGCCGACGACTGGTACGTCGACGACATTTGGGTCTACGAGCCCAGCGAACACGACGTCAAGGCAGTCGCGGCGTTGCCCGACGGCGAGCAATTTGCCGGTGGCGACACGTTCACCCCGCAGGCGGAAGTGCTGAACCTCGGGCAGAACACCGAAACCTTCCCGGTCCAGATGCAGATCTTCGAAAACGAGGTCGAGGTCTACAACGAGAGTGCGATGGTGACCGACTTGCCATCCGGTGAGTCGTTCATCGTCGATTTCTCAGCCTTCACCGTAGCTACAGGCAACCTGTACCACCTGGTGGCGACCACCATGCTCGCCGGTGACGAGGAGCCGGGCAACGATACCGCCGAGTCCTTCAACAACTCCTGGAGCCAGCAACGCGTGCCTCTGGGTTTGCTGGTCACCAACTGGGACTGTGGACCCTGCGCGCCGATGAACCAGGTCCTCGACGCTTACATACCAACGCAAATGAACGAGGTCGCTTTGATGCGGGTGCACGGCTGGTGGCCGGGCTCTGACGACCCGATCTACCTGGCCAACGTCGAGCAGTCCACGGCGTTGATCGAGGGAACGCCGACGGGGTCCGATTACGCGCCGCACCTCTGGCTGGACGGCACGTTCGACGCCGAGCACCTCTCGGCAAACGCCGTGGGGCACTTCGAGGATCGCAAACTGATCGGCGCGCCGTTGACGGTCGAGATCAATTACGACCAGGAGAACAGCATGCTGTGGGCGCAGGTGAGCGTGCTGGAGTACATGAACCCCAACGGCGACTACCGCTTACGTGTTGCGGTGACCGAGGATAACATCTACGCCCCGGGAACCAATGGTGAGTCCTACCACAACCAGGCCTTCCGCTACATGTACCCTGGCCTGGACGGCCTGCCCGTCGAGCCTGCGATCGGATCGCAGGAGTTCTGGGTCGAGTTGACCCTCGATCCGTCCTGGGATTACGATCTACTGCGAGCGACCGTCTACGTGCAGGAGATGCTGAGCAAGGATGTGTACAACGCGGGGACCATGTTCCTGCACGAGGGTGTCGTGGCCGCCTTCCTGCAAGACTTCACCGCCGAGCCGCTGGCCGGCAGTGTCGAGCTGACCTTCCAGTTCAGTGAAAGCGTGGCGGCCGACCAGCTCGAGCTGGTCGCAAGCAACGGCAGCAGCGACTGGACGGTACCCGTGACCGTAGCTGGCGTTGGCTTCGAGGCTCGCGATACCTCGCCGAACCTGAGCCAGGGCGGCACGGTGACCTACAGCCTGTTCCACAACGGGACCCTGATCGGCACCGAGTCGGTCGTGCTGAGCGAGACGCCGACCATGACCATGCTGCAGGGCGCATATCCGAACCCGTTCAATCCCATGACGAACATCAAGTTCAGCGTGGATCGCACCCAGGTGGTCCGGATCGCCATGTACGACATGAGCGGCCGGCTGGTGTCGGTGATCGCGGACGAAGTGTTCACCCAGGGTGCACACAGCGTGCAGTGGGATGGTAACGACCTCAGCGGTCGCGCAGTCTCCTCGGGCAGTTACTTCGCCCGGATGGAGGCGAAGGGCTTCTTCGCCACCGAGAAGCTCATGCTCGTCCGGTAACAGATTGCGGTGCAAGCCTGTGGGGGAACAACCCCGGCGACTTCGGTCGCCGGGGTTTCGCTTAGATCGTCCCGCAACCGGTTGTCCATCACGGCATTGACTTGAGTCTGTTGCGCCATCCCTGTAAAATCCAGCGTTCGATGTGAGGCGGTCCGTGCCCTTGCAACCCGTCGGCAGACGTGGATGAGAAAAGGACGTAACCATGCCCAACCGCTGGCGTGACAACCGGCTCTGCCACCTATTCGCAATCGAACATCCCATCGTCCAGGCCGGCATGGTCTACAACAGCGGAGCCAAGCTGGCCGCCGCCGCGGCCAACGCCGGCTGCCTCGGCCTGATCGGAGCCGGCAGCATGCGGCCCGATCTCTTCCGCACGCAGATCCGCAAGGCGCGGACACTGACCGATCACTCCTTCGGTGTGAACCTCCCGCTCATCTACCCGCATATCGAGGAGTGTCTCGAGATCGCCCTGGCGGAAAAGATCAGGATCTTCTTCACCTCGGCCGGATCTCCCAAGCGTGTGGTCGGTCGTCTCAAAACAGAGGGCTGTGTCAGCGTCCACGTCGTGGCCCATCCCGCGCTGGCTCGTAAATGTGAGGATGCCGGCTGCGACGCCGTGGTCTGCGAGGGGTTCGAGGCAGGCGGACACAACGGCCGCGACGAAATCACCTCACTGGTGCTGATCCCCGAGTGCGTGGCGGCCGTCCATATCCCTGTCATCGCCGCCGGCGGCATCGCCACCGGTGCCCAGATGACCGCCGCCTTCGCCCTCGGCGCCGAGGCCGTCCAGATCGGCTCCCGCTTTGCCGTCACCCGGGAATCATCAGGCCACGCCGCCTACCAGCAAGCAGTCGTGGACGCAGACGCGGGCGACACCCGTCTGGTCATGAAGCCGTTGGTTCCGGTGCGGCTCCTGCCGAACATTTTCCGCGCGAGGGTCATGCAGCGAGAGGCCGAGGGGGCCACCCGCGAGGAGCTGGCCGCGTTGCTGGGCAAGGGCCGTGCCCGCCAAGGCATGCTCGAGGGCGACCTCGACGAAGGAGAACTGGAAATCGGCCAGGTTTCCGGCATGATCCAGGACATCCCCACTGTGGCCGAACTGGTCGCAAGGCTGCTTTCGGGTTACGATGAGGCCCTAGCTCGCCTTCCCCGCGCTTGAGCAGCACCAGGCAGGCAGCACTGCCACCCCACAGTGAAGTTACGAGGACCAGATGACCGAGGGAGGAGTCGTTTGACCCGCCGCAGCAACACCTCCACCAACACCTCCGGCACCGCCGCTGCTACCGACACCGGGCGTCTGTCCATCTGGCGCCAGTTTTCTAGATCCTTCTGGACCGCCAACGTCATGGAGATCTTCGAGCGCATGGGCTGGTATGGCTTCTACGCCGTCAGCAGCCTGTACCTGACCGGTGCCGTCAGCGATGGCGGGCTGGGGCTCAGCAGCGAGGACCGCGGCGTGATCCAGGGGTTGGCAACCTTCTTCCTCTACCTCTTCCCGGCCCTGTTCGGCGCTCTGGCCGACCGCTACGGCTTCAAGAACATGTTCCTGGCCTCCTGCGCCGTCATGATCCCAGGCTACTTGCTGCTGGGCATTCCCGACGGATTCTGGGGTTTCCTCGCGGTCTATTTCCTGGTGGCCGTGGGGCACGGCATGTTCAAGCCGGTAGTGATCAGCACCGTGGCCAAGTGCACGACCGAGAAGAGTGGTAGCCTCGGCTTCGGGATCTTCTACATGATGGTCAACATCGGCGGTTTTCTGGGACCCATCGTGGCGGGGATCGTGCGCGGCTGGGACTGGC
>CBDURX010000162.1:0-5526 GCA_965369485.1 uncultured bacterium
CGGTCGATTTTGGTGTGGCCAAGCTGCACGTTGCCCTACTGGAAGCTTTCTAGCCCGGGTTAATCACGAAGGAGCGTGGCGAGGATGAGGGAAAAGCCTGTCAGAACACGAGTTCGTAAGAATTGGCGAGGGAGGCGTACCCGCTGCGGTACGTTGATCGAGCAAATTCGAGAACACGTATTCTGGCAGGTTTTTAACCATCCGCAGTAGCTCCTTTGTGAATAATCCGGGCTAAAACCCGGCGAAAGATCTCGCTGCCCCCGCGGCCGGCTCCGGCGAGATCGCGAGGATCGCCATGAACAAGGCAGAAGCGCGGCGCGAGATCGAGAAGCTCCGCGCGGATATCGCCACACACAACCGCCTCTACTACGCAGAGGCTACACCGGAGATCAGCGACCGGGCGTACGACCTCCTCATACGCCGTCTGCAGGAGATGGAGGAGAGGTTTCCTGAGTTCGCCGCGTCCGCCAGTCCCACCCGGACGGTGGGCAGCGACCGGGACGTGCGCTTCCCCAGCGCACTGCACAGTGTTCCCATGCTAAGTCTGCAGAACAGCTACGACCTTGCAGACGTGGCTGCCTTCGACGCCCGTGTGCGCAAGGATCTCGAAATCGCTGATTTTCTCTACACTGTCGAGCCCAAGATGGATGGGGTGGCCGTGGCCTTGCGGTACGAGGATGGCGTTCTGGCGATGGGTCTGACTCGCGGGGACGGGCAGCAAGGCGACGTGATCACAGAGAATCTTAGCACACTGTCCGAGATCCCCGCGCGTCTCCCGGCAGACTGGACTTCCGTATTCCCGGACGGAATCGGCAGGATATGCGAGGTACGCGGCGAGGTGTATCTGACCAAGAGCCGCTTCGTCGCGCTGAACGCCGAACGCGAGGCAGCGGGACAGGCCGTGTTCGCCAATCCCCGCAACCTGACGGCGGGGAGTCTGAAGAACCTCGACTCTGCCGAGGTGGCCAGACGCGGACTCTCCGTGTTCTGCTACCAACTCCTACCGGTGATGAGCGAGGCGGAACTGCCCAGTCACCGAGAAGAAATGAGCGCGTTGAGGAAGCTGGGCTTTCCGGTCAATCCCTTTCTGCGTGAGGCAGCAGATCTCATTGAGCTTCGCCTCCACCTGGGCGATCTGGATCGCTTGCGCGGCGATCTCGACTACCAGATCGACGGTGCTGTTATCAAGGTCGATGCGCGTCGCTGGCAGAAGGTTCTGGGCGCCACCGCCAAGGCTCCCCGCTGGGGTCTGGCCTACAAGTTTGCGGCCGAGGAGACCGAGACCATGATCGAGGACATCGTGCTGCAGGTGGGACGGACGGGGGTGATCACACCGGTGGCCGAGTTGGCACCGGTGCAACTGGCGGGTACCACCGTCTCCCGAGCTACCCTCCACAACTGGGAAGAGATGCAACGGAAGGACATCCGCATCGGCGACACGGTTGTCGTGGCCAAGGGTGGCGACATCATCCCCAAGGTCTTGCGGGTAGTGCAACGCTGCCGTACCGGCAGCGAGCGCACAGTACCGCCACCGGAACGCTGCCCCGTCTGTGACGAGCCGACACAGCGGAATGCGGATGAAGTGGCCATACGGTGCGTGAACCTGTTCTGTCCCGCGGTCACGGCGGGCAAGGTCCGTCACTTCGTCAGCCGCGACGGCTGCGATATCGAGGGACTGGGGAGCCGCTGGATCGATCTCTTTCTCACGTTGGAGCTGATCGATGGCCCGGTCGATCTGTTCCGGCTGGAACGGGAAACCCTCGCGGCATTACCGGGCTGGGGCGAGAAGTCTGCGGACAATCTCCTGGCCGCCCTTGTCCGGGCGCGAGACCGGCCCTGGGCCAACAAGATTTTCGCCCTGGGCATACCCGGTGTCGGGATCACCACCGCCACAACCCTAGCGCGTCACTATGTCAATATAGACCAGCTACAGAAGGCGACTGCGGACCAGCTGCAGGATTTACCTAACATAGGCCAGGATATCGCCAACGAGATCGTCAGGTTCTCCCAATCTGCCGAGAGTGTGGCTGATCTGCAAGCGCTACGTTCTGTCGGCTTTTTCAAGGATAGTGAGGAGTTGCCACCGATCGTGACCGGGCCGGTAGACTCTTTCTTTGCGGGCAAGAGCTTCGTCTTGACCGGCCGACTCTCCAGTCAGACCCGCGCCGAGGCCAAGCAGGCCATCGAGGCCAGGGGGGGCAAGGTCTCCGGCAACCTCAGCAAGAAGACTTCGGCCTTGATCGTGGGCAGTGACCCGGGCAGCAAATTGGCCAAGGCGCAACGGCTCGGCGTGACCGTCCTTGACGAATCAGGGTTCCTCTCCCGTCTGGCAACCAGGGAGCGGGACCGTGGCGACTGAACACAGCCGACCGGATCGGTTGTGGCTGGTGGCAACCCTGCCAGCGGCCACGACGCCTTTGCGCATTTACCTGGATGTCTCCGCTCCCCAGAATTTGCTCAGCTCCGATGCCGCCCGGCCACCACCGGAGGTCGTCACTGATCTATGGGTCCAGGACGCTGAAGCGGCCGATCTGAAACCTGCGACCGGTGGTGGTTTGCGGGTCAGCCGGGGTCTGCTCTGGTCCTTGTTGGACCCCTGCCGGGCGGCTGCTCTCGGCCGGCTGGAAGTGAGCGACCGCCTTACGGCCGAGCGGCGGTTGCGGGCCGAGGGACGTCATCTCTGGCAGCGGTTGCACTGGTGGTCGGAGCTGCCAGCGGACTGGCGCGCCCGCAGCCATGATCTCCTGGCACGGTACGAACCGGCACTGGACCGCCTCTGGACTCTCCTGGAAGATCTGGCCTCCCATGTTCAGAGCGATCCCTACGCCGGCTGGCCCGCCGACGGAGCCGACGCACACATCGTACGGGGAACGGACGCCAGGGAATCTGTCCCTCTTGCGGAGGGTGCGAAGATCACTGCTGCCGCGGAGTCACTGCCGGGCGAACCGTCCGCGTTGGCCGCTTGGCTGCAGGACGAGGCTGGATTTGGTCCGCTCTATGGCGATCAGTTTCAACCCCGCCGTGAACAGGCAGACATGGCGGAGGCGGTGAGCCGCGCGCTGGCGGAGCGACGGCCGTTGCTGATCGAGGCCGGCACCGGGGTTGGCAAGACCGTAGCCTACCTTCTCCCGATACTGCAGGCGGTCAGGGGTCACGAGGTCCGGGCTGTGATCTCTACTCACACGCGGGCTCTGCAGATCCAGATCCTGAACCACGACCTGCCGCTGCTGGCACCACTCTTCCCGGGCTTGCGCGCCCGTCTTCTCATGGGGCGGGGAAACTACCTCTGTCGTCGCCGGCGGTTGGAATTCCTTGATCGCCCGTTGGACTCATTCGCCGCGGCTTGTGCATCCATTACCTTCCAGCTCTGGCTCGCGGCCACGCGGAATGGCTTGCGGGAAGAACTGGCCGACCATCCTATCCTGGACGATGATATCGCGGCGCTATTCGATTCCTCTGATCCCTGTTCGGCGGCCATCTGCTACGAAGGGGACGAGTGTTTCGTGCAACGAGCGCGCCGGCGAGCTCGGGAAGCCGACCTGCTCGTTGTGAACCACGCTCTGCTTATGCACGACCTGGCCGGCGCACATTCCCTGATCGGGGAGTACGAATTGCTGGTGGTGGACGAGGCACACAGTCTGCCGCAAGTTGCCCTGGATAGTCACGCCGTGAAGTGCGACCACTCCCGCCTGATCGTGATCGAGGACATCCTGGGCCCGGTGCGGCAGGGGCGGGAACCACCTCCGTTACTGCAGGAGCTGCAGGAGCGACTTTCAGCACTTGGCGGGACAGGCATCACCATGGCAGCGGCCCTGGACGATCTGGGCCGGACGATCGGCGCATGCTTGCGGACCTACCGCACCTGGTGGTCTGCCCTGGGACGAAGTTTCGACGCCCGCCTGACGGAAGACTACCGCCCCGCGGGAAGGGTGCGTGTTTACGACAAGGCGGAAGCTTTCGGTCCGGTGCGGCCCGCTACACAGAAACTGCTGAAGAGTGCCGCAGCCGCCAGTTCAGCTTACGCCAAGGTGGGTCAGCACATCGAACAGCTCCCCGAGCTGCCTGCCGGCACGGAGGAGAAACTGGCCGCACTCGCCCAGGTTGGTTCACTACTCGTCGATCTTCAGCAGGATGTACGTTTCCTCACCTCGGGGTCGGAGGAGGATTGGGTAACCTGGTTCGAGCCCGCTGCGCAGTCCGGCGTCCGCACGCTGGGCGCCACTCTGCTAGAGTCTGGCGGCTTGCTCCGGGACTACTGGCTGGAAGCACAGTTGCGTCCGGTCATGACCAGTGCCACCCTGGCTGTCGGCGAAGACTTCGGGCACATGCTGGGCGAACTAGGTCTGACGCGTTTACAGCCGACAACCCGTACCGACCTGGTGGCGTCCCCCTTCCAATACGACCGCCAGGCCATGATCCTGGTGCCGGCCGAGTTCCCGGCTCCGGACCACGCCGAATTCGGTTCCGCCATCGCCTTACATCTGCGCGCCTTGCAGCGGCGTGTGCCACGCAAGATGTTGGTTCTGTTCACCTCGTATCAGCTCTTGCACAAGGTGGCCAGTGAGCTACGAAATGATGCTGACGACGTGGTGGATCTGTTTGCGCCGGATACACGGTCGATTGCCGCGCCGGAGACGTCGGTAGTCCTGGCCCAGGCCCAGGGCGGGCCCACAGGCGGCTTGCTGAGTCGCTTCCGTCGCGCCGAAAAAGCTCTTCTGCTCGGCACCACCACCTTCTGGGAAGGAGTCGATTTTCCCGGCGCCGACTTGGAGGTCCTGGTGGTGACCAAGCTGCCGTTCATGGTTCCTAACGATCCCTGGGTGGAGGCACGTTGCGGGAAGATCCAGGCCGCTGGCGAGGACCCGTTCACTTCCTTCATGGTGCGGGATGCAGTGCTGCGATTACGACAAGGTGTGGGCCGTCTCATCCGGCGCAGCAGCGATCGAGGCGTCATCGTTCTGCTGGACACCCGGTTGCACGGCAAGCCCTACGGAATTACGTTTCTGAACGCTTTGCCCAGGTCACCCCAGCTTTTCCAGGGCGCTGAAGATCTGGCGCAGCGGGTGGTTGATTTCTTCGCGCCTGAAAGTGGGGCGGCTTCGGCCTGACATTTGAGGAATCGCAGACAATATCGCGAGGTTACGAAGGTGATGGCAAGAGAGAACGCAAACCTGCCCCTCATGATGGACGAAATCTGGTTGAGCCGGGGACGGGCGGTGGAGTTGTTGCTGACCGGCATCGGTCAACTCTGCACTCTCTGTGACCCGACGCTGGACGCGCGCGGGCCGCGTCGCGGTGAGGGCATGTCGTCCCTGGGCGTGGTCGAGTCTGCCGCCCTGGCAGTGGCCGCAGGCAGGGTCGTGGCAGTGGGGCCGGAGGCGGAACTGCTGGCCGCAATCAAGACCGGGCCGCACACTGCGACGCTGGACGCCGACGGATGCTGCGTGGTGCCTGGTTTCGTCGACCCGCACACTCATGCCGTGTTCGGGCGCACGCGGCAGGACGAGTACGAACGCCGGATCCGGG
>CBDURX010000163.1:0-5504 GCA_965369485.1 uncultured bacterium
GTCGCGGCTATGTTTTCCTCCTCGTTGAAGGCAGGGATGAGTAATGTCACCATGTGATATACATCCAGGTTGTAGAAATCGACCGGCTCGTCCTGTTCGTGCCGGAAATAGAAGATGAGGGCCGTGTAGATCCACATGGTACTGGTGGCGATGGGGTACCAGGCGAAGAAGAGGAGCAGACCCAGGTAGAGGGTGGTGTGCTCGAAGTCGACGAGGAGGGAGTAGATGTCCATGTCAGCCATCTCTCTCAGCGCTGCGGTAGATTTTGAGGTCTTCCGTCACTTCGATATCCACCAGGTCGGCCAACTTCAGTTGTTGCACGTCGAGGGCCTCGACCACCCGTCCCAGAGTGTCTTTCCTCAAGACATCCTGGGGCGCGCTGGGGTTTTCTTTTCGCTGGTTCACCTTGGCGATGCGCAGGTTGTGAGCCACCCAGAGGATGGTAATGGCGATGCCGAGGATCACCAGAGTGGACAGGGCCTTGATGGCCAGGGTGGTGCCGGTGGTGACTTCCTGCCGGCTGACGATGTGCCAGTGGTAGAAAAAGATCCCCCACAGTGCGAATGAGATCAGGAAGTGGGCTATGTTTCGCATGGGTGGGCAATCCCTGAGGACGAGGGAGCCACGCGGCTACCCTCGGTTGACCTCAACCCTGGGGGTGATTACAATTCGGTTTTCCGAACGGACCTCTGCCACAGGGACGGAGATCCATCTTCTTACATCGGCGGGATTACGCAGAATGTAACGGAAACCTCAGCCCGGGAAAAGGTGGGAAATTGAAAGCCAAGGAGATCCGCTCCCGTTTTCTGGAATTCTTCGCGGCAAGGGGTCACCGCATCGTCTCCTCGTCCTCCCTCGTGCCGAGGGACGATCCGACCCTGCTGTTCACCAACGCCGGCATGAACCAGTTCAAGAGTGTGCTGATGGGCCTGGAAAAGCGGGATTACCTGCGGGCGACTTCCGTCCAGAAGTGTATGCGGGTCAGCGGCCATCTCAACGACCTGGAAGAGGTAGGCAAGGATGCACGCCACCACACTTTCTTCGAGATGCTGGGCAACTGGTCCTTCGGCGATTATTACAAGCGTGAGTCCATCGCCTGGGGGTGGGAGTTCCTGACCCGGGAGATGGGGTTGCCGGCCGACCGGCTCTGGGCCACCGTCTACAAGGACGACGACGAGGCGTACGCCATCTGGCGAGACGAGATAGGCCTGCCGCCCGAGCGTATCCTCAGGCTGGGGGATCTCGCTCGCCGGGACGAGGAGAACTTCTGGTCCATGGCCGCGACCGGCCCTTGCGGCCCTTGCGCCGAGATCCACTACGATCAGGGCGAGGACTTGACTTGCGACCATCCCAGCGGCTGCGCGGTGGGGGTTTGCGACTGCGACCGTTGGTTGGAGCTTTGGAATCACGTCTTCATGGAGTTCGACCGGGACAGTGACGGCAACCTGACGCCGCTACCCATGCAGAGCGTGGACACCGGCCTGGGTTTCGAGCGCCTCGTGGCCGTCATGCAGGGGGTGCGCAGTAATTACGAGAGTGAGCTGTTCCAGCCGCTGATCGAGAAGGTCGTAGAGTTGAGCGGCAAGGAGGTGGAGGGGGCCGCCAAGGTCAGCATGCAGGTCATTGCCGACCACGCCCGGGCGGTCAGTTTCACCGTGGCCGACGGCGCGATTCCCTCCAACGAAGGGCGTGGTTACGTCGTGCGTCGCATCCTGCGCCGGGCTGCCAGGTACGGGCGTTTGCTGGACTTGACCGAGCCGTTTCTGTGGCGGGTGGCCGAGACGGTCATCACATCTATGGGAGAGGCCTATCCGGAGCTCGTGGAGCAACGCGACCGCGTGTTGAACACCATTCGCGCCGAGGAGGAGCGGTTCAATCGCACCCTGGACAGCGGGTTGCAGATCTATGCCGAGATCAAGAGCCGGATGCAAACCGAGGGCCGCACCGAGCTGACGGGCGATGAGGCCTTCAAGTTGCACGACACCTACGGCTTTCCCGTGGACCTGACCGCGGTCGTCGCCGCCGAGGACGGGTTCACGGTGGATCAGCGCGGATTCGAGGCCTGCATGGCGAGGCAGCGTGCCATCAGTGGCCGTGAACACAAGTACCGCGAGGGGGTCACTGTCTGGCAACCGGTGATCACCGGCATCGACTCCGCCACCCTACGCAGCACATTCGTCGGCTACGACAGGTTGCAGGTCGTATCCCAACCCCTCGCCGTGCGGGAGGGAGGCCAGACGGAGGCAGGCGTGCCGGTCAGTCACCTCCTGTTTGCGGAGAATCCCTTCTACGCCGAGGCCGGTGGGCAGGTCGGTGACACAGGGGAGATCGTCCTGCAACCGGGTGGCACGCTGGTGCCGGTGCTGACCACCATCACTGCCGAGGCGGGACCGGTCTGCGTGGTGGCCGGTGAGGCTGGCGATCTGCTGACCCTTTTGCGCGGGGCCGAACAAGTGAGCCTGCGCGTGGATGCGGACAGGCGGTTGGCCATCATGCGCCACCACACCGCCACGCATTTGCTGCACGCGGCGTTGCGCCAGGTCCTGGGCAGCCACGTGGAACAGGCCGGCAGTGTGGTGGATCCCAGCCGGCTGCGTTTCGACTTCCGGCACGCCGCGCCACTTAGCCAGGACGAGATCCGCCGGGTCGAGGCCATCGTGAACGACAGGGGGCTGGCCAACCGCCCGGTGCGCGTTCTCGACGACGTGCCTCTGGCGGAGGCCAAGCAGCGCGGAGCCATGGCTCTGTTCGGTGAGAAGTACGGGGAGAGGGTGCGCATGATCGAGATCCCGATGGACACCCCCCTTGATATCGGCCAGCCTGAAGGTGCGGCTCAGCCGGATACGGCGGCCGCTGCCGGCACCGAACCGATCTACTCCCTGGAGCTGTGTGGCGGGACGCACTGTTCTCGCACCGGTGACGTGGGGGTTTTCCGCATCACCTCGGAAAGTAGCAGCGCCGCCGGGGTGCGCCGCATCGAAGCCGTGGCCGGTCAGCCTGCCTTGCAGCTCGTGAACGAGGAGAGGAGGGAACTGGCCGAGCTGGGTAGATTGCTCCGTCCCGATGGCGGCACGTTCAGTGAGCAGGTGCGCAGCTTGCAGGCGGAGCGCGACGCCCTGCGCAAGAAGATGCAAAAGCTGCAGCAACACTCCGCCGTGGCAAGCCTCGAGGAAGCTCTCGCCCGGCCGATCGTGCTGGGGGATCTGAAGATCGTCGCGGCGCGGGTCGAGGCGCAGGACCGAGACGGCCTGATGCAGCTGGGTGACCACGCGCGCGATAAGCTGGGCCACGGCGTGGTCGTCCTCGCCGCCGCGTGGGAGGGCAAGGCCACTCTCATCGCCACGGTGACACCGGACCTGGTCCAGGCCAAACGGTTGCACGCGGGCGCCCTGGTGAAGGCCATCGCCGCCCGGGTGGGCGGCAATGGGGGCGGCCGGCCCAACATGGCCCAGGCCGGTCTACCGGAGGTGGACCGGATCGAACCGGCGCTGGATGCCGTGGTGGCGATTGTGCAGGAGCAGGATAGTGGTCCGAATGCATGACCTGAGGCTGCTGAAACTGGGTCACAAGACAACGGTCAGTGACGCGTCGTAATCCTTGACCCCTTCCTTCGGATAACCCTTCTGGTTGGCGAGCACCCTGGTGCGTCCGATGTTGTAGTCGATGTTGAAGTGTGTGTGTCCGTGGATCCACAACTCGGGCTGGCGGGCGTTTATCAGCGGCTCGAGATTGCAGATGAAGGCCGCACTGAGGAGGTCTTCCGCGTGGAATGTGGACAGGGATTGCGGGCTGGGTGCGTTGTGGGTGACGACCACCGTCGGCCCGTCGTGTTCCTGTAGCAAGACTGATTCGAGCCAGCGGATGCTTTCCTGGTGCACGGCCAGGGTGTCTTCCGGTGTGACCGCATCACCGCCCGGCACTTTCCTGATGGCGTAATAGTCGAGCATGTAGAGCTGGGCTTTTTCCTTGGCCGAGCGTGCCGCTCGCCCGGCACCAAACAGCGCGAAGTCCGACCAAAGCGTACAGCCAAGGAAGCGTACCTCCGACACGACCACGTCAGCCTTTTCCAGGAAGTGGACCCGGGAACCGGCTGCTTCACGCCGCATCCTGTCGTTCAAATCATCTAGACTGTGTCCGTAATACTCGTGGTTTCCGGCTATGTAGATCACAGGGCCATCGCCGGGCAGACTCTTGGCGTACTGGATACCGGCGGTGCCCATGCCTATATCGCCGGCCAGCACGATTACATCTGCGCCGGTGTCGGTAACCTCGTAGTCCTCGAATTCGAGGTGCAGGTCACCGAGAATCTGTATGGTGACACTCATGTTACTATCCGGATTTCCCCACTGCTTACCGCCAGAGTGTCATGATCAGGCCACAGGGCTCCGAGTTCCTTAAGACAACAAGATACTGGAACAGGTCATGGCTGCCTCGGCCTTCATCAGTTCCGAGATGTCGACGGTTAGCAGGGAGTAGCCGAGTTTCCGGACCAGGTCGGCTGTTCGCGGGAAACCTGCGTGCATGAGCAGTGTTTCGTCGACACTCAGGACGTTGGCGGCCTCGACCTCGTCCTCCGGCACCGTGACAATGCGGCAATCCGAGAACACTGTCAGGTCGATCCGGTCGGGATGGACCAGGATGGTTTCCGGGTCGAGACCGCTGCAGGCGGATTTCAGGTGCAAACAGTTTCGCAGGGATACGGGTTGCACGCGGTAGCCGTGCGGCTGGAGGATTTCCTGCAAGGAAGACGCGCCTGCCAGGTTGGTCCGGGGTGAGAGACCGACATAGAGCGTCCGCCCCAGCTGCAGTACATCGCCTCCCTCGAGGGTGGCCGGCGGCTGGATATGGGCAAGAGGGCGGTACTGTGCCAGGACCTCGGCCATGCCGGACAGTTCCGGCTGGCGTGAAGCGATCCCCATGTTGGCCATCACAGCGATCTCGTCCACGACCACAGCCGTATCCTCTACGAAGGTGCTGTCCGGTAGATGTTCGTTCAAGGTCAATTCTACGATCTGCAGACCGAGTCTTTGCAGAGCGTGACAGTAGGCCGCGTGCTGCCGCACGGCACATGTGTAGTCGATCTCTCTGCGTTGAAGATGGGTCAGCTCGCACTGGTTGATGCGCGAGGAAACGACGTGGGTCAGGGCGATCACGTTTATGATCCGAGCTAGGCACCCAGGATGCGTGCCGCATCCTCGTACTGCTCACGTCGTACGTAGAGGACGTATCCGTAGCCCCCGCGTCCGTCGGTGACGCCGCTGGAAGCTTCCACGTTGATGTTGGCGTCGCAAAGATTCTGGTGGATTTCGGCAAGAGCGCCGAGGCTGTCGTCCCCCTGGATAAGGAAAGCGGGCCGGGGACCAGTGATTTCGAAGCCACCTTTTTCCGCGGCGCGGGCGAGGCCGGCGACATTCTCGGGGACGATCCAAAGCTGTGTGTGATCGCTGCCTAAGGGGATTGCGGCAAAGGCGAGCAGGTTGACGTCGGCACTGGCGAGTTGAGCC
>CBDURX010000164.1:0-5489 GCA_965369485.1 uncultured bacterium
CCGGGAAGCCAGCCTCTCAGTCGGGTTGGCAGTCCAGGGTGCCGACGACCTCCTGGACATCACCGCCTCGACGGCACAACTGGGCAAGACGACCGGCAAGGATGTTACGGCCCAGAAAGCGACCTGGGTGCGGGTGGAGGGTCTGACCAAGGCCGTCCGTCGCACGGAGGGTTTCGGCCAGCGTGGGCGAGATATGCTCCAGGCCCAGTTACCTGCTGGTCCACATTCCGATCGCTTGCTGCAGCTCGTGGAACTCATGTGGCGGCGGGATCGTTAGCCTGTGCTGGCGGGGGAGGAGACGCATGGGGCACGACTTGCCCATCTGGATTATCGTGTTATTCTGCGGTGTGGTGACGCAGTTGACCAAGCTTCTGGTCTACTCGGGGGCGCAGCGGCGTCTAGCTTTGTCGGTCATCGGTGAGAGCGTGGGTTTGCCGAGCCTGCACGCTTCCGTGCTGACATGTCTGACCATTCAAGTGGGTTTCCGAGCGGGTTGGGGTGCAACAGAGACTGCCCTGAGCTTCGTGTTCGCAGTCATCGTCATTCATGATGCAATCCGGCTGAAGTCGGACTCCTTGGCGCAACGAATGGTACTCTACAATTTGGTGCAGAGCATGCCTGACGCGAGCCGGCTTCGATCTCGGTCGGAGGCCATCTTGAACGTGAGGGCCCACCACCCTTTGCATGTTGCCACCGGGGCCCTGATTGGACTACTTTTCGCCATGGCGTACACTACCTGAGATCGTCTGCGTCGTGAGCCGGAGTTGCCGGTCGCTCCGGCAGGAAGGGCGTGAGTATGGAACCGATCCTCCCACAGCTACGGGGACCGGCCGATGTGACCTCCTTGAGCCAGGACGAGCGGCGACAGCTTTGCAACGAGATACGGGAGGAGATCATCACCACGGTCTCCCGCAACGGTGGGCACCTCGGGGCCAGCTTGGGCGTGGTGGAGTTGACCGTCGCCTTGCACACCGTCTTTCACACCCCACAGGACAAGATCATCTGGGACGTTGGCCATCAAGCTTACGGCCACAAGTTGCTCACAGGTCGCCAGCAGTCGTTTGCCACCCTGCGACGACGTGACGGCATCAGCGGTTTTCCCAAGCGGAGCGAGAGCCAACACGACATGTTCGGGGTCGGCCACGCCAGCACCTCGATCAGTGCTGCTTTGGGTTATGCCGTGGCGCGTGATGTTCGCGGCGAGGAGCACGCGGTGATCGCCGTGGTTGGCGACGGTGCCCTGACGGGTGGTCTGGCCTTCGAAGGGATGAACAACGCCGGTCAGTTGCAGACCGATGTGATCGTCGTACTCAACGATAACAAGATGAGCATTTCGCCCAATGTGGGCGCCCTCGCCAAGTACCTGACCCGGATCACTTCGGGCAAACTGTACACCCGATTCGAGGGTGGCATATGGTCCCTGCTGGGAAAGTTTCCTCACGGCAGCAAGGCCCAGGTTCTGGCGGGACGCATCAAGGAAGGCTTGAAACATCTGCTCGTGCCGGCCATCTTTTTCGAGGAACTGGGCTTCAAGTATTTCGGACCCATCGATGGACACGATCTGGAGACAGTGATTCGCACCCTGCGTTCCGTGCGCAAGCTTAAGGGGCCGATTCTGGTTCACACCATCACGGAGAAGGGCAAGGGATACAAGTTCGCCGAGCAAGACGAGCAGAAATACCACGGCGTGGGCCAGTTCGACAAGGAGGCGGGCATCAAGGTGGTGGCTTCAGCGTTGCCCACCTACACTTCGGTTTTCGGTGATAGTCTCGTGGAGCTGGCAAGCCAAGACGAACGAATACTCGCCATCACAGCTGCCATGCCCGACGGCACAGGCCTGGACAAGTTCAGTTTGGCCTTTCCCCAGCGGTTCTTCGATGTGGGAATCGCCGAACAGCACGCCGTCACCTTCGCTGCCGGCCTGGCCAGCGCCGGTCTGAGACCGGTCGTCGCCATCTACTCGACCTTTCTGCAGCGCGCTTACGATCAGATCATACACGACGTCTGCCTGCAGAGCCTACCAGTGGTGTTCGCCGTGGACCGCGCTGGTTTGGTGGGGGAAGACGGGCCGACCCACCACGGCATGTTCGACATGTCGTTCCTCCGGCCGGTCCCCAATCTGGTCATCATGGCTCCCAAGGACGAGGACGAGCTTCGCCACATGCTGGCCACAGCTCTGGCTCGCGAGGACGGCCCGAGCGTCCTTCGTTACCCACGCGGTGCTGGTCTGGGTGTGCCGATGGAAGGGTCGCCGGTCCCGTTACCCATCGGTGTGGCCGAAGTACTGCAAAGGGGCGAGGACGTCTGCCTGCTGGCCATCGGAGCCATGGTCCAGCCGGCCCTTGAGACGGCCAGCCTGCTCGCTCGTGCCGGTTTTTCCACCACTGTGGTCAACATGCGTTTTCTGAAGCCACTGCCCTCCGAGACCCTGGCGGCGGTCTGGCAGAGTCACCGCCTCATAGCTACCATCGAGGAGAACAGCTTAACCGGCGGCTTGGGTAGTGCAGTATTGGAGTGGGCCTCCCACACCCAGCCTGTGCAGGAGCTCCCGGTCGTCACCTTGGGAATTCCGGACCGTTTCGTGGAACACGCCACGCGCCAGGAGCAATTGGCCGGTATCGACCTGCAGAGCGAGCAGATATGCAACAGGCTGATGGAAACCCTCGCCCAACTGGAGCGCAAGGGACGGGCCCAGGACGCCTCATAATCAGTGCCAAACCCATCGGTGAGCGGGGATCGATGCGTATCAAAACACTTGGCCTCTTCGGTAATCCTGATACCAGGGGCATCGGCCCTGCCCTACAGTTTTTCCGCCGCCATTGCGCCGACGTCGCCGTAGATCTTCTGCTTCTGGAAAGGTTGGCGGAGGTAGCCGGCGACGCGGACAACTGCTTGCCGCAGGACGAGCTGGCCCGCGGGGCTGACGTGCTCATCGCCCTTGGTGGTGATGGGACCATGTTGCGGGCTGCTCATGCGGGGGCCAGCAGCGGCACGCCGTTGCTCGGCATCAACCTCGGCTCCTTGGGTTATCTCACCGACGTGCCGTACGAAAACGTGGAGCAGGCGCTCTCTCAGCTTCTTGCGGGCGAGTTCCACCTGGAAGAGCGGTCCAGGGTTACCTGCTCGGCATGGCGGGACGGTTCTCGGCTGGTTCAACTGACAGCTCTGAACGACATGGTGGTGAACATGGGGCCGCTGCCACGCGCCCTCGACATGGAAGTATGTTTGGAAGGGGAGTCCCTGGGTCGGTTCCTGGGGGATGGGCTCATTGTCAGCACCCCCACTGGGTCCACCGCCTACAACCTTTCCGCCGGCGGTCCGATCTGCCATGCGGGCGTCTCCTGCCTGCTGCTGACACCCATCTGTGCACATACGCTCGGAATGAGACCTCTTATTGTATCCACCGACATAGAGATAGAGCTTTATCTTCATGAAGTAGGTCAGGGTGCGGTCCTGTCAGCAGACGGGACCGAGGCGGTGGCCTTGCACGACGGCGATCACCTGACTTACCAGGTGGCGGACTGTTCGGTCCGCTTGGTCAAGTTCCCTCAAAGCAACATCTACCGGGTCATGCGCCATAAGCTGAACTGGGGCGCACCGACACGTCGCGGCAACGGTTGGTGATATGCTGCTGGAGCTGAGAATCGGACAGCTGGCCTTGGTGGACGAGATAGTTCTACCGCTGGGACCCGGTCTGACGGTTCTGACCGGGGAGACCGGTGCCGGCAAGTCACTCATCGCCGGCGCTATGTCACTGCTCTGTGGTGGCAAGGCCGAGAAGGACTGGGTTCGTCTGGGGGAGGAGACAGCCTATGTCGAGGGTGTGTTCGACCTCTCCGACGCTGGAGAGATGCGTGCGGCACTGGCGCAGGTGGGCATTCGCCTCGGCAGTGACGGGATTCTGGTCCTGCGTCGGGAGTTACGTCGCCAGGGCCGCAGCCGTGTACTGATAAACGGGCTCGTTTCTTCTCTCACCCTGCTGGAGCGTGTTGGACCGCTCCTGCTCTCCGTGCAAAGCCAGGATCAGCAGAGGGAGCTGGACGACCCCGAGTTCGCCCGTCGTTTCCTGGACGAGCAGCTGGGTTGCGCGGATTTACTGCACGACATGCGTGACCGCTGGCAGGAATATCGTGACCGCCGCGATGCCCTGGCGGAGCGGAGGCATGAGGAGTTCCTGGCCACCGAACAGCTGGATATCTGGCAGTACCAATTTGACGAGTTGCATCAGGCGGATTTGCGCCTGGATGAAGAGGAGGAGTTAGCCGAATCACTGGCCCTATTGCGCCACGCCAGTGCTCTACAGGAAGGAGCTGCGCGTGCTTGGCAACTGCTGAGCGAGGGACAAGCGCCGGTACGGGAAAGGCTGGGCGAGTGCATCGCGAGCCTCCTTCCCCTCGCCGACAAGAGCCGGAAGCTGACCGACATCCTGCAGGATTTGCAAACAGCCCAGGAGTCCGTGACCGATGTCGCCGCGGAATTGAACCGGTTCCTGGACGTGCTGGACCTGGATCCTGCGGGGTTGGAGGAGATGGAAGGCCGCAAGGCCCTCTACGAGGAGTTACGACGCAAGTACCAGCGTGACACGGTGGGGTTGCTTCACTTGCATGATGACCTGAGGATCCGGATTGCTCGCCAGGAAACCGCCGCTGGGGATTTGCAGAGTCTTGTCGATGAGGTTGCCACGGCGCAAAAGAAACTGGAACGAAGCGCACTACGGTTGCATGAGCAGCGGATTGCCGGCGCGGCAGCGGTGGCTGCGGCGGCCCTGGCCAAGATCCGTTCCCTGGCCCTGCCTGACCTGGCACTGGAGATTCGCATCAGCCCACTGGAGGATCCAGAGGGTCCGGTTGGCGTCGATGGTATACCCTGCCGCGTGACGCGGCACGGTTGTGACAGGGTAGAGCTGTACGTGCGCACCAATCCAGGTGAAAGGATGGACCGCGTGGGTCGCATCGCTTCGGGCGGCGAACGCTCGCGGATACACCTGGGTCTGACCGCGGCGCGACGGGGAGAGGACACGGCACCGCTGTTGCTGTTGGACGAGATCGATGCTGGTCTGGGCATGGACTCGGCCGCACCGGTGGCGGTTCTGCTGCATGAACTGGCCGCAAGGGGGCAGGTTCTTTGCATCACCCATTTGCCCACCATGGCCGTACACGGCGCGGCTCATCTCAAGGTGGTCAAGGAGACCAGGTCAGGGCGAACCCTTCTGCGTGTGAGTCGTCTGCAGGGGGGGGAGCGGGTCGACGAGGTGGCTCGGCTCCTCGGTGGCGAGAGTTCGATCGCTGGTGACTGGGACAGTCAAATCGCGTACGCTGTGGAGTTGCTGAAAACAGGAAAAATGGCTAATTTTGCCAAGGACGGCTGCTGAGTGTAAAACAATGGCAGTTGACCGTAGTCACAGGGATGCGCATATTTTCTCATGGATCGAGGTGCGCCCGTAGCTCAGCTGGATAGAGCACCAGCCTCCGGAGCTGGGTGTCGGAGGT
>CBDURX010000165.1:0-5486 GCA_965369485.1 uncultured bacterium
ATGGGTATCGCCCATCACCACTCGCCGCGGGAAGCGGATGCGGAGTGGCAGGCCGCTGTCTACGTTGTGCATATGGCCGACATGATGGCCATGATGAGCGGCCACGGAACCGGAACCGATGCCATCCTCTACGCGCTTGACAGTCACTATGCCGACCACGTGAGCATCACGCCGGACCAGCTGGACGCCATGATGCTCGACTTGCAGGTGGAGTTCCAGCGTACCGCACCGCTCTTGTTCGATTAACCCGAACCGACGCAGGAAAGGATGATCCTCCAGATGGCCATGCACTGCCGCGCCGTGCGCCGACTCTTCGCCGAAATCTCAGCCCCCTCCGCCGCTGTCGAGCGGTCAGAGATCCCCGACCGCTACAAGTGGAACCTCGCACGGATTTACTCGGACTGGCAGGCCTGGGAAGAGGATTTCACGGCGGTGGAAGAGGCGCTCCCCGGTATCGCCGCCCGCCAGGGAAGCCTCGACCAGTCGGCCCGCAATCTCCTGGAGAGTGTCGAGGAGATCATGGCCGTGCGACGGAAGCTGGAGGTCGTGCTGGTTTACGCGGGGATGAAGAGCGACGAGGACGCCCGCAACGGTGACAACACATCCCGGAAGGGGCGGAGCCGTGGCCTAGGGACCCGCTTCGCCGAGGCCGCGAGCTGGTTCGAATCGGAGCTGCTCACCCTCGATCCCCGGACCCTCCAGCGGTTCGCCGCCAAAGAGCCGGGTCTGCAGCTCTACGACCACTACTTCCACGACATCCAGCGCTCCCGCGCGCACACCCTGGACCCGGAGCAGGAAGCACTTCTCGCCTCGGCCGCCAACATGGCTCGGGGGGCGAGCCAGGTGTTCAACGCCCTGAACAACGCGGACCTGAAGTTCCCCCGCATCAAGGATGAGGAGGAACGGGAGGTCGAGCTGACCAAGGCCCGCTACCTGAAGTACATCAAGTCCACGGACAGGCGCGTGCGGCGGGACGCCTTCGTTGGCATGCTGGACAGCTACGGCAATGTGATCAACAGTCTGGCCGCCAATCTGGACGCCAACATCCAGAACCACTTCTTCTATGCCCGGGCCCGCAAACACCCAGGGACCCTCGAAGCGGCCATGCACCCCAACGCCATACCGACGGAGGTCTTCCACAACCTCCTGTCCACCGTGGAAACAAACCTGCCCACGGTGTACCGGTACGCCGCCCTGAAGCAGCGCAGTCTCGGACTGGATCAGCTGTGCGACTACGATCTGTCCGTGCCGCTGTTCCCTGCGGCCGAGTTCAAGTACGAGTACGAGGAGGCCCAGGAGTTGCTGCTCGCCGCGCTGGAGCCTTTGGGCCAGGAATATCTGGACATCGTCCGCGAGGGGTACACGAGCGGCTGGATCGATGTGCACGAAAATGCTGGGAAGCGGAGCGGCGCTTATTCCAACGGGGCGTACGACAGCTCGCCATACATCCTGCTCAACTGGAGCGACCAGCTGGGAGACACCTTCACCCTCGCCCACGAGATGGGCCACTCGGTCCATACCCACCTCACCATTCACGACCAACCTTACATCTACGGCGACTATCCCATCTTCACGGCCGAGGTCGCGTCGACCTGCAACGAGATGTTGCTGATGCACTACCTCCTGCAGAACACGATCGACCGGGGCCGGAAGCTCTACCTGCTCGACTACTATCTGTCCCAGATCAACGGCACCGTGGTCCGGCAGACCATGCTCGCGGAGTTCGAATACAGGGCGCACCAGGCCAGCGAGGAGGGGCAGGCACACACAGCCGACACGCTGGGCGATCTGTACCAGGAGATGCAGGTGAAGTACTGGGGGCCACGTGTCGTGTTCGATTCCGAGAGGAGTCACCGCGCCTGGTCTCGGGTGCCTCACTTCTACTACAACTACTACGTCTACCAGTACGCTACGGCTTACTCCGCGGCGGTGGCCCTCTCGCGGCGGATCCTCGCCGGCGAGAAGGGAGCTGTCGAGCGCTACCTGGATTTACTCCGCTCGGGCAACAGCCGCTACCCCGTACAGACCTTGCAGCGGGCGGGGGTGGACATGACCCGGCCCCAGCCCATCCAGGACGTGTTCGTGCTCTTCGACGGCTTGATGGACGAGATCGATGCCTTGGTGGCAGAGGAGGGAGAGTGATGAGTGCGCAGGTCAGAATCCTCGCCCTCGCCTTCCTCGTGTGGTTGGGGGCGGCAGGCTGCGACACTGGCCAGGACGGCGGTGACGCCGGTGACGGTGCAGATACCAGTGTGGAGGGGAGTGGTGAAGCCGCAGCAAGCAACGTCCTGACGGACAAGAGAGGGGAGATCGCTTACACCTCGGAGGAGGGTGATTTTCGAGTGGTCTGGCCCGACGGCTGCAGTCGAATCCGGGTGCGCACTCAGGCCGATCCCGCCAGTGGCGATACGAGCGATCTGCTGAAGGCGCATATTTTCTGCGATCGCAAGGAGCGCGAGAACGAGGGCTGCTCCGTCACTGTCTACTTCAAGAAGAGAAGCGAGTCCGGAGGTCCGCCCGACCCACCCATGGTTATCGGTCTGTGCAAGAGTGTGATGCAGAACTTCGGGGTGGACATCGTGCACCAGAAGCCCATCCGGCGAGGGCAAATGGAGGGGATCCAGCTGCAGTGTCAGGAGCCGGAGGACTTCGGCCAGGTCTGGGTGGAAGGCTTGTTACAAGGCGAGAAGATCTACATCCTGATGGCCTGGAAGGGGAGTGGCGACATGTTCGCCGACATGGACTTCATCCGTTTCTTCGCGAGCTTTTCCGCATTTTGACCCGGGTTTGACAAATTTGACACAGAAGTGGCGGGGCTGCATGGGTCGGACAGCCCCGCCTCGCTGCTCCCTGCCGCCACGCTGCTTGGGGGGGAAATTAGGCTACGTGACTTGCCCACGTACATGCAATATGAGTGCCATTGCTTCGGGTGAGATGGTAATCACCTTGTAACGTGAGAGTTATACGTTACCCACCCTTATCGTCTCTGAACCTTATACCGTCAATGTGACGTCTCACTGGGACAGATGAGTGTGCCACCGCCTCTCCATGAGTAAAAAAAGTGTCACACCACAGCACCATCCAGGTAAAGTGTAACATGCCATCTCGATACACTGATCCGCCTGATTATTACTCATGCCGCCTCTTCCCACGTGGCCGGGAAATCCATATATTCAGTTCGAGTGACATGGGTCATGGGAGGGCCGTCACGATGCCGGCAACGAACTCGTTGGGGGAAGTAAGCGTATCGTTGTTGGTGTGGTCGTGATCGCACATTTCTTTGGAGCGCTGTTATGGTCGGATTGCGATTGTTGAAGAGTCATAAGAGGGTCTGGGCCTGGGCCCTGCTGATCGCCTTTGCTGTTTATCTGGGAGCGCCCGTGGCGGCGTTTTCCCGCCCTCCGAACATGGCCAACGGCGTGGAGAACGAGAGTTACTCCTCAGGCGATCCCGTCGGTGGTGAGAGGAAGGATGTGAAACCTCCCGCGAATGGTAGTATTTACCAGGATGCCACCGGGGAGGGGGATCAGTTCGGAAGCGCCTCGGCGCCCGGTCGTGGGGGGCAAGACGACCTGCGGGTGCAGGTCATTATCCTGCCGTTGGTTGGTATTTTGGGGGGAGTAACGTTCACCGTCTTTTTACCTTCCGTGTGGAAGGTGCCTTCGGGTGTGCGTTGAGGTGTGACTGAGTGTGAGGCGACCTCATGCGTGATCAGGCTTTTCCGGAAGGTCTGCAGCCGGCTTTCCGGTTGAGAATAAAAAAACAGTTGTACGATTCCGCACTACGGGCGTACGAGCGGCAGAAATTCGAGGAATCTCTGACCGTCATCCGCAAAGCCCTGCAGGAATCTAAGGACGAACCTGCGCGGGAAACCGAGCCTAGCGTTCGTGACGGTGCCATCCTGGTGGCCAGGAATCTGCAGCAACTGCGCCGGTACGACGAGTGCCGCGAGTGGCTGCAGGGTGCCGAGACCGATGGGCTGTTAGCCGAGGGTGATCCCGATGGCGTCCTGATAGAGCTCTGGATCAAGTGGAGCGAGGGGCGGTACCAGGAGATCGTCCGCGAGGCGGAGCTGTACATCGAGTTCTTCTCGGGACGGCTGCACCCACTGCTGGCCGAGTTCCTTTTCATCCGTGGTAATACCTATCTGAAGCTGGGCCTCCTCGAGGCCTCCCTGGCGGACTGTGGTGCGGCCTACGCCTTCTTCAGGATCCTCAAGAAGAGAGAGGAACAGGCGGAGGTCAGTAATGTCCTGGGCATCATCACCTTCCAGCAGTCCCGTTACATGGATTCCTTGCAGTGGCTGCACGAGAGTCTGGAGATCAACGAGGATCTAGGGCTGACAAGGCGCAGCGGTGACAACCACCTGAACATCGGATTGGCCCATTACAAGATAGGCGAGTACGAGCAGGCCCGGCAGTATCTGGACCTGGCC
Organism: uncultured bacterium; assembly: GCA_965369485.1. Classification (GTDB taxonomy): domain Bacteria; phylum Krumholzibacteriota; class Krumholzibacteriia; order LZORAL124-64-63; family LZORAL124-64-63; genus CBDURX01. The sequence goes on from CBDURX010000165.1 coordinate 4,436, forward strand.
GTGCAGACCAACGAGGAGATCGACTCCCCGAACCTGATTTGCCGCGCCAAGATCGCACTGGGCAACGTTGACCGCCTCATGCGTGATTTCACCTCTGCCCGCAGCAATCTCATGGCCGCCTATACCCATGCAACCCAGCGCCACCTGGCTCGCGAGGAGTGCCTGGCCCTGGAATTCCTGGGTGATGTCTTCCGCGACGAAGACAAGCCTCGCGAGGCGCGGCGGTACTATGCACGTGGCATGTCGATCGCCCAGAGAATCGCCCCCGAGGGCGACCTGGTCATGGAGCTTTTGCGCCGCGACGGCGAGAGTCTGGAGCTGATGGACCGTCCTGCCGAGGCCTCGCCTCTGCTGGAGCGCGCCCGGCGCATGGCCGCCCGCCAAGGGGATCGCTTCGAGGAGGGTGTGATCCTGCGCTGCCTGGCCGCGGCGGCGGCCAAGGTGAAGAACTGGAAGCAGGCCAGGGACTACATCGAGAGCAGTGTGGCCTTTCTGGAAGGCATCAACGCGCGCCACGAGCAAGCCGTGGCCCACCTCTGGGCTGCCCGTTTCTGCGAGATCCGCGCTGCGGACAGGCGACGCAAGACACTGCCCGCGGGGTGGCTCGAGGAGGCCGTCCAGCACGCCGTGTCTGCCCAACGTCTCTTCCGGGCCCTGAGCGTCGAGCACTGGATCCAGGAGGCGGACCGGATCGTCTCGAGCCTGGCCTGGTTACACCTGAACGAGATCGGCGCCAGCGACAAGGCGCGGGGCGTCATCTCCTCGTCCGAGGCAGAGGTGACCGGGAACGTGGTGGCAGTCTCCGCGGCCATGCGCACCATCCTGCAGCAGGCCGACACCTACGCCGGCTTCGATGAACCAGTCCTTGTCACCGGTGAGACCGGAACAGGCAAGGAACTGATCGCCCGGCGTATACACCAACTCAGTGAGCGTCGCCAGGGAGTGTTCGTGGCCGTCAACTGCGCTGCCATACCCGCCACCCTGTTCGAGCGGGAGTTCTTCGGCCACCGCAAGGGGGCCTACACCGGTGCGGAGGACGACCGCCCGGGCT
>CBDURX010000166.1:0-5465 GCA_965369485.1 uncultured bacterium
AGCTGGGCTGACAAAATCGGTTATCTGCTGCAGATGCAATTTCGAAGGCACAACCTAAATATTGCCAGTTTAACAACCATAACCTCTTAGCGACTTTCGAGTTCGAACAGGTTTTCACCGCAGAGCCATCGGATGATGTGATATGATCTTTGCCATCGAACCAAAGGAATGACTGGTGGGAGCGGACATGTGCGCGATCGTTCGCCTATTCATTCTGTCTGTCGGCTTGCTTGCCCTGACCGTCCGTCCGGTGGCCGCCGAGCCGCCCTGTCTCGACTACAGCGACTACTTCCGCTACGTCAACGGTGTGCCCATCGAGTACGTGACCTACGATTTCATGGGCTACAACGCCTTGGCGATCAAGGGCCGTAAGGCGTACGCCTACCAGTTCGGCCGGGGTCTGCGCGTGATCGATCTGGCCGATCCCGCGACGCCTGTGCACCGCGGCATGCTGCAGCTCGGCTCCTCGGTTTTCTGCTCCGGGATGACTTGTCTGGACCACTATGTCCTGATGGCCGGCGATCTCGTACGGGTGGCCGACGTCGACGACCACGACAATCCGGTAATGGCCCATACTCTCGACACGCCGGGTTACGCACGCGACGTGGCCATGTCGCAGCGGATCGTTTACATCGCCGACGACAACGCCGGCCTCAGCGTGTACGACTTCGACAACCCTCTCGTGCCCGAGTATCTGATCACTCTGCCCACCTCGGACACTGCCTGGAGCTTGTGCGTCCACGACGCCTTGCTCCTGGTGGGCTGCAACGGCTGGCTGGACGTCTTCTCGCTGGCCGACCCGGCCGCGCCGTCACACCTGGGTGCGGTGAGTATCGCCGGTGTGATCTTGGAGATCGCTGCGGAAGGCGATCTGGCAGTGGTCGAGGCTGCCTGGACCGCAAATTTGGTGGATCTCGGCGACCCCGCCGCGCCGGTCCTGGTGAGCACATTCGGCGACCACTCCGTCAGGGCGGTGGCCCTGCGGGATGGCGTGGCTTACCTGGGTGGCGATGTGGCTCCCTGGTGGGGCGGTTCCCTCGATCGCTTCGACGTGTCCGACCCTACCGCACCGTCGCGCACCGGCCGCGACATCATGAACGGCTGGCCAGGGGCCATCACCTTTGCGCTCGGGTACCTTTATACCGCGAATCAGGGTGACTGGATGGACGGCGCCGAGATCGAGGGCTTCCACGTCTACGATCCCACGAATCCGGCATCGCCCCCGCGGACGGGTTACCTGGACCTGTATTCCTATACCTTCAACTGGGGCACCAGCGCTCTGGGGGGCGAGTTCCTGTACGTTGTCGGTGATAGGGAACTCGGGGTCGTGGACCTTTCCGACCCCGCCGCGCCCACCTTGCGGGGCACATCATGGTACTCGGACTCCACGCTGGAGACCGGGTTGGTGAACGGGGTCGTGGTGATCGAGCACTACTACTATCCCTCCTACGACTACTGGCTGCAGACCTACCGTGTCGACGATCCGGACGATCCCGTACCCGTAGACACGCTGGACCTGCCGGGCATCAGTACGATCAACGTGCGAGGCGACCTCATCTACCTGAGCAGTGCTGGTGGCGTCCAGGTCGTCGAAGTCACAGAAACCGGGACCATGACAATCGTCGGGACCTTCTGGCAGGACAACCCTGTCGGGGCCATGGTCTTCGCTGGGGAGTGCGCCGTCACCGTGGACAGCGGCGGTTCGTTGCTGGTGCTGGAGTTCCCGAGTGTACTCGCACCGGAAATCCTGGGCAGTTTACCGCCAGCGCCGTTCCGGACCCGCCGACCCGTGCAACTCGTCGACGATCTCGTCTTTGTGAGCCACCCGCTGCCGAGCAACGCCTGGCCTTACAACTCGGCCTGGGAGATCATCGATATCTCAGATCCCGCCAACCCGACCGTGCTGTGCGAGGTGCCGTTGCCGTTCGAGGAGTATTTCAGCGACATGGTCTACGGCGACGGGCGGGTATACGTATCTGGCACAACGACCGACTGGGTCTTCGACGTTGCCGATCCCGCGGCGCCCGTCGCGCTGGGTCAGGCTTCGCATCCGGACGCCAACAACTGCAAGCTGCACCTGGGCGAGGGTATCCTGGTCAGCCACTCGATCCCCGGGGCAAAGATCTCTGTCTGGCCACAGCAGTGCGGCAGCCCGACGTCGGTGGCCGAGGAAGACAGACCGCCGGCACCTGTGGCCCTGCGGCTGACCGTCGCCCCGAACCCCTTCAACCCCCGGACGACGGTATCTTTCGGGGTGGACCGGAAGCAGCGGGTCGAGATCGCGGTCTACGATCTGGCCGGTAAACGCCTGACGATGCTGGCGGACCGTACTTACGATGCCGGTGAGCACTCGGTCGTTTGGCACGGGAAGGACGCCAGCGGCCACGCCATGCCCTCCGGTACCTACGTCGTACGCATGTCCGCAGAGGACGCCGTGCGGACGATGAAGGTGATATTGATTAAGTGAGACTGAATAATCCGGGCTAAACTCGCACGAAGAGTGCCCTGGGAAATGGGCCGTAATTCAGGAATCGCTTGAATTCGAGTTTGGCCCCGGCTTCGGCGGCGGCAGCCTCAATCCTGTCAATATCACTTTGCTGGGTGTGGTGAAAATCAAGGAGGAGCAACCCTCCCGGTTTCAGGCCCTCGCTGCAGGCCTGAAAGTCAGTCGGGTTGTCATTCTGGATGGAAAGGCAAACCATATCGAATGATTTGAGGACGGTAAGGGGTTTGAGATAATCGAAGTTGTAAACCTTGTTGTTGGGATTGCGTAAGGCTGTCTGGAGCTGCAGGCCGCCGTCTACCGCGGCTATGCCTGGGAAAAACGAAAATTCCGACATGGCTTCATCCGGATCCTCGTCCGAGGTGAGTACGATATCCACCTGCCCGGCAATCCCCGCCATAACCCGTTCAGGCCAAAAATCGGGAGTGGGGCCTATCACGAGAATGCTGAATCCTTTCCTGACACCTAAATCAAGGGCCAATTGGAGGGCGTTGAGGACTTTCCTGCTTTGATTGCCTCGGGCCTGCGCTCTGAGTCCCGCCGAGATCCGCTCGATGACCTCGCTACTGACACTCCTTCCGGATTTTTCTCTCAGTGAGAACAACAAGCCATCGGGTGCATACTCGTCGTACTTGACTCTTGGGAGACCACCGGGGTCCAGATCAAACCCACCCTCGGCCGACGCATTTTTCACCATGACCGGATCCGAGAACTTGGTGTCGAGAAATCCCGCAAGCAGTTTACCACCATCCCGTAAGCCGCGCAGGCTGTGGTGGAGGAGAGCTTGCGGCCCGAACCCACATACACTTTTTGAAATCGTGAATAGACAAACGACATCGAAGCTGTCCTCAACGGGAAAGAACAGATTGACCTGGCCACTTCTGTATTCGATTTCTCCTGGCGATGCCGTATGCGCCAGGATCTCCACAAGACCAGGAATGAAATCGTAGCGGTTCCTCAGTTCAGAATGTTCCTCTGCTATTTTCGCCAGCAGTTTCTTGTTTTCGCCAAGGAGCGTCACTTTGCAGCCACAAGCGCGCATGGCCAGGACGTGCCACGGTTTCCCGAGTGACGGGTTCACCGCCAGGATCTTCATCCCTTCATGGAGCTCTAATAACCTGGCCAGGTCGACTGCTCGTAATATCTGGTCGGCCAGGAATTTCTTCCCTACTTGCGTTTCCAGTTCCTTGGCAGCCTTCGCCAACCCGTCTAGACCCACGGCGCTGTTTGATTTGGAGGACATGAATCCCTTCTGGTGTTGTTCACCCGCGGACTCCCTCAGTCTACCCGACAGGTTCTGGTATTTGATGGGTAAATTCTACTGCAAGTGCGTCAAGGTGGATGGAAATTTCGGAATGGTCAGCGGGTCAAACCACCGGACTTGCACTCCAGCGATAAAAACCGCTGAACGTGGGAGTGGAAGGTGGGAGCTGGAAACATCCCCACGAGTCACAAATGAAAGACACGGCGGGCGGCGCGGGCCCGCCTAACCCGTTATTTCATGGTTGGTTTACGGAACACTAGTCGGCGTAGCGCACCTTGATCGCCGACCAAGAGCTTCTCTCGGACGGCAACTCGACCACCAGGCCCAGCGTCCAGCGAATGAGATCGCCCGGCCCGTTGTTGACTTCCACCACGGCCCCATCTAACTGTGCGTCGATGAAGTCGAAGGCCAAACCACCGTTCAGGTTGCCCGTTGGGCTCTCGTCCATCACGACGCCCACGGGAGGGGGGCAGATCATCGTGATGTGCTCGGAGAAGACGATGTTCTCGTCCACGGCGATGTGCTCGGGCGGGCCGCTCATGTAGATGCCGATGGGCATGATCGACCACGTCCCGGTGCGCTCGTAGACGCAGCCGTCCTGAAGGTCCTCCGAGCCGCCGTAGCTCATCTCCGTGTCGGTGATGGTGACTGTTCCATCGCGGGCGATGTGTACGTCCATCTGTGCGCTGCTCTGGAATTGCGGCATTGAGCAGTTGAACTGCACGTGCAAGAAGCCGACGAAAGAGTGGTCCAGGACGGCGGGCCCGGTGGGATCGGCCGGCGCGTCGGCGGGCAGTGTCGTTATCCCCAAGCCCACGAGGAGGAGGACAAGGATTACCGGCAGTATCCGATGTGATGAATTCGTGTGAGACATGATTCCTCCTCTGATGATCGCCATCGTGGGGGCGACGTGCAATGCTGCTCACTCCACGGTTGTCTTAACCCGGGTTAATAACTGAGACCGGTTGCCAAACCTGAATGACACAACTATTTCTATAAAATTCTTGCCACCCTGCCCGGGCCCGGGCAGGCAAGGCGACGTCCAGAAAGCCTGGATAACCGACTATCTCGCTCTGAGTAAATGCTCGCTGCAAGTCCGTCCCGGGAAGCCATATTCCATATTTTCTGCATTCCGCGACCATTTTGGTGAACCCCAGGGGCCCGGAGGAGGGTGATCCGGGATGGCGTATAAGTCTTTGGGATTAAAAGGATAACAGAATTGAGGAATTTAGGGTTACCCTGGCCGGGATTCATGGAGAGGAGGATCGGGGAGGATTGAACTGGTCCAGAGACTAATTTCTTTATAGAGTCTTACGCGTTGTGCTGGTGGAGCGGTCTGGTTAGCAGGGTAGTCTCACCCGGTTTTGGATGAGGGTCAAAGCGAATCCCGCCCGAGATTCTGGCGTAACACTCAACAAGGAATTCGTTCAAATTTGTTCAGCCATGAGCTGAACCATGAGACTCCCTCGACAGTCGAGGGATGTAGTCCGGCACGAGGTCGGGCTTGTATGAAGTACAAGGGGTTTTCCGGACTAGGCCGGCGATCTTGCGTACTTGTGATGGCCGGTAGATCCGGCGCTTGGAGAAGAGGAAAATGAAGAAGCTTTACGTGGGCAACCTGCCGTTCAGTGCGACCGATGACGAAGTGAACGAGCTGTTCAGTCAGCACGGCACCGTGCACTCGGTGGCCCTGATCAA
>CBDURX010000167.1:0-5454 GCA_965369485.1 uncultured bacterium
CGACCGTGACCTTGGGCTCGGCCATCGGCGTGTTCGGTGTGCTAAACGCCCTGAGTAACGGCGCCAACGCCACTCTGTCCGGCTTCAACCCTCTCGGCCGGAGCAGTACGGCGGGTGTCTTCGGCAGTCTCGATTACCTGTCCGCCAACTGGTTCCTGCCGGTGGGTGGGCTGCTGATCGCACTGTTCGTGGGCTGGTTCTACGACCACAGGGAGGAGCGCGCGGAATTACAGGAGGGGCACGGTGAGATGGCAGGGTTCGGACTCTGGCGTTTCCTGATCCGCTTCGTCGCCCCCATCCTCGTGGGGGCCATCATCGTCAGCGTCATCCTCGGCCACGAGTACCAGTAGCGTGCTCAGCCACGCGGCGATGCCGCAGAGCGGAAATTGCCATGGGCTGCCTTGCGACACATAGCGCGTTGAATCGGTTCTACGCCTCCGCCTTTTGCATGGACGGCGCCTTCTTTCTCATCCTCGCCGCCATCCCCTTCAAGGTGCTGGATCTGGGGGGCGGTCCCGTGGCCCTTGGGTTGGTACCGGCCATCGGCGCTCTCACCTACATCGTGTTTACCCTGATCTCCGGTCGGGTGAGCGATCGGGTGGGGCGCACTCGGCTCTGCCTGGCCGGCAACGTCCTGCTGATCCTGTTCGCGCTCCAGGCCTACCGGTGCGACGACCTGACCCAGCTCTTGTTATTGATGCCACTGATGGGCCTTGGCAAGGCCCTCTACTGGCCGGTGGTCCAGGCGACGGTAGGCGATATCTCCGGACCCACCAGGCTGGAACGCAACATCGGGCACTTCAACGTGGCCTGGAGCTCGGGCAAGGCCTTCGGTTTCCTGGCCAGCGGCCTGCTGCTGTCCGGGTTCGGCTTCCGCACCACGTTCACCGCCGGCGCCGGCCTGGTGGTCCTGGCTTTCCTGTTCCTGCCACGGGGGAAGATCGAGCCCGCTACTACGACACCGCTCGCGGGAGAAGACGGCACGCCGGCGGGTGATTCCACTCCAGCCGAGGCACGGGCGCAAACCGTGGCAGATCTTGCGGTCCCGGAATTGACGCGCCGCACTTTCCGGCACATGGCCTGGCTGGCGAACCTGGCTGCCTACGGTGCCGCCGCGGTCCTTGCCAGCCACCTACCCAAGTGGTTCGCTCACCTCGGCTGGGATGAGAAACGCTTCGGTCTGTTCCTCGCTCTCATCTTTCTGACACAGACCCTCTCCTTCTTGCTGCTGGCCGGCAAGGTCCGCTTCGCCTATTCGGCCTCGCGGCTCATCTTGCCCCAGGTGGTGGCAGGTCTCGTCCTGGCTGTCCTACCTTGGTTTGGAGGCCTGGGTTGGTATCTGGCCGCCGCACCGTTGCTCGGGTTCGCCTTCGGGATCAGCTACGCTGGAAGCATCTACTACAGCCTGCACACTGTTAGCGGGAAGGGTATGAAAGCTGGAATCCATGAATCTTTGATCGGGGTGGGCGGCTTCCTGCCCCCCTTACTCGGCGGTCTGGCGGCCCGGGTCGGCGACTGGCTGGGGGCGCCCTACCTGCTGGCGGCAGCCACCATCGCCCTGGCCCTGCTGGCACAGATCCTGATCTGGCGACCACTGCGCGCAGGCGGCGATAGGGCGAAGTTACTCGGCGTCTTGTTCGCACTCGTCATCCCGACCCTGATCGCCCCCCCCGTCGCGGCGGAACGGTACTGGCCACCCTGGCTGCGCGACGATCGGCCTGCTCCGGTCTATCCCGAGATCACGGTCACCGTGGAGTGGCTCGTGTCACAGTTGGGGCGGCCCGACCTGGTGGTAATCGATGCGCGATACCCCGATGCCTACGGTAAGGGCCACATTCCCGGGGCGATATCTCTATCTCCGGACAACCTGCCCGGTGTCCCACCAGCTGCGGAGATACTGGGCGGGTACGGCCTGGCCTCCGAACTGCAGATCGTTTGCTACGGCGACCGCGCATCCTTCGTGGCGATGGCCCGCTTGTTCTGGTTGCTCGAGCTGGCGGGCGGTCGCAAAGTCCGCTTTCTCGACGGGGGACTTGCGGCCTGGCGCAGGAGCGGCCACACCCTCACCGGAGACATCATCACACTTCCTCCGACGCACTGGGGAGCTTCCGCAGACACCACACGTTTGGCGACCATCCCCTATCTTCGAGACCACTTCGGCACTCTGGGTCATGAGATACTGGACGCGCGCGCTTCCGGGTTCGAGTCGACTTCCCAGGCCATGGACAGTCCTGGCTCGCCCTGGCGGGACGGGCACATCCCCCACGCCTTGCCTGTCGACTTCCTGTCCATGATACGAGACGACGGCTTTCCCATGGCTCCGGAAGAGATACGCGGTCTCATCGCCCAGGTGGGACCTCGACCCAACACTTACATCGACCTAGGGAGTGAATTCACACTCTACGACGATGGTCTCTCCGGAGGAGGTGCGCGGGGCTATCTCTTGCTACGCCTGGCTGGGATACCCACCGTCCGGTACTACCCCGGCGGTTGGCGAGAGTGGTCGGCCCAGGCAGGGTTGCCCAGTGTCCACATCATCTCCGCTGGTGAATTGCACGAGCGGTTGCGTGGGGAGGCTGGGGGATTGACGACGGATACGCCACCGAGCCACTGCGTGCTATTCGATGTCCGCCATGTCATCGATTTCGACAAGGGTCATATACCGGGCGCCGTGCATCTGCCTGCCTACCAGTTCCCGGATTCCCTGGCAGTGTACCTGGCTCGCTACTGGCCGGGACTGGACCGGCAGACCACGCCCGCCGTCACCTACTGCTACGGCCGCCACTGCATCCGCAGTCGCAACTGCACCACACTTCTTGCCCGTGCCGGGTTCAACCGGCCGGAGTGGTTCCGCGGCGGGATGAGACATTGGGAACACGAGGTGGGAGTGATCCGCAGGACGTCGGGGGAATGACTCCCTGACTCGGATTATTCATGAAGGCATCGGCTGCGCCCGCGAAAAGACGCGTCCGGGACCTCCCGCAGCCCCGGACGCTTCATGCTGCTACGCTGACACTGTGAGGAATCAATCCTCGTACTGGGACTTGATCTCGCCCCAGCTCTTCAGCTCGTTGCTGATCGGTCCCGGCTCGACGGTGATGTTCAAACCGATGTGCTCGATGTGATACCAATCACCGGCAATCAATACGAGATCGCACTCGTCGAGAACGCCGGTGCCGTTGTCTTCCCAGCCGTCGATGTGCCACTGCATGCCGTTGTTCGGCCAGATCTCCACCCACGTCTCACAGGTCGGATCGCCGCCGCCCTGGGGTTCCGTGGGTTCGAGATAACCAATGTCTTCGGGATTGGCAGTGTTGACCAGGTAGTAAGTGGGGCCGACCCAGGTGATGTGCCAGCCCGACACATCCCCGGCGGCATTGACCAGGTTGATGGCGTCGCAAGGGCTCACCTCGCCGTCACCGTTGTCCAGATAGTCGTCCTGGGTCCACACATCACAGAAATTCGGGAACAGCTCGTGCCATTGGGAACCGTTGCTCGGGATGGGATCCCTCAAGACATCCATCAGATCCAGGTGTATCTGCTGGGCCTGAGCGAGGAATGGAACGGTTGCCATGGCGACGAGAGTCACCAGGAGTAAAATGAGTTGATTTCGATTCATGAGTCTCCCTCCATTTTCTGCAGAATCATACCGACAAGGTGCTGTTTGGAGGCTATTCCTGAATCCTCCTTTCGCCGGGGATATATTGCGCTGCCAGAGATCGGGAGAGCGTTTGGCTGGACCGCATGATACCACACCGAACGCAACAATTCCATAACAAACAGGCTGTACCTTCGAAATTGCGTTTCACCTCCAAAAACCGGGATTTGCGCTGAATGCGCCCACAACCTGCGGTTAGGTGCGACCTCCAGCGCTGAAGAGTGGCCAGTTGCCGTTTTCAAGACTCGAATGAAGCTTGCCGAGTTGGGGCAAGTTGACAGGAAAGAGTCACTTCCAGCGCTCATGGCATAGGGCGAAAGCGTTGCAGGGTTAGTAGCTTGAATTGAACAGTTCCCACCTTGGAGGTGTGGTGTGACACACGGCGTGGCCAGATATTTTTTAGTCTATCAGGAGCAGATCTACACCTTGACCCGTGCCCGTTCCGGAGTCAATATGCACGTTGTGCCGGATCCGGGAGGAAACTACCTCCGACATTGTCACGACGCGGGGCTGGTGGTAATACCGACGGATCGCTACCTTGTGACCGAGCTCGACCACCGCTTCACTCGCTCCCACAGCTCGAAGCTCGCAGCCCACCTGAATCACCACGCCGGCCGGCTTCTCTTCGCGCCACCGTACTGACTCAGCAAGTGGGTGCTTATGAGCTGGACACACCAGTACCCTGGCGACACCCTCAACCCCCGGTTGCCAACTGGCCTGGTGTACTGTGGAGTGGGTGGTCCAGACCGCCCAGCTTCCGTCGAGCCCTTCCTGCACAACCTGCTCAGCGATCCGGCTCTGGTGCCATTGCCCGCTCCGTTGGCCCGCCTCGTCCGCTCCCTCATCGTGCGTAGCCGTGCCGAACTTGTCCAAGAGCGCTACGCCACCATCAGCCCCAGCGGCGGTTCACCTCAGCTAGGTTGGTCTCGCCAGCAGTGCTCCCAGCTCGAATTCTTGCTGGGCGAAATGGGCCTGAACGCGTACGCGTCTCCGGCCATGCACTACTGGCACCCCTTCCCCGCCGACACAGTGCGGGAATTTCTAGCGCGGGGTGTCCAGCAATACATCGTAGTTTCTGCCTTTCCCCAGTACAGTGCCGTCACGAGCGGAGGCATACTGACAGCCGTAGAGAAAGCTCTCCAGAGGTTGGCACCCAACAGCAAGCGGTATTTTCTCGCGGATTGGCACCTCTTGCCAGGCTACCTGGACACACTCGCGCGGCAGGCTGAACCTGTGATCGCAGGGTGGCATGCGGCCGAATACTCACCTGACAGTTGCGCTCTCCTGTTCGCCGCCCTTGGCCTACCGCGCCGCCTCGTCCGGCGTGGGGACCCCTATTGCGACCAGACACACGCCACTGTGGCAGCGGTGCAACTCCTCCTTTCGGCGCGACTGGCCCACCTCGGAAACTGGTGGCAACAACTGCTCGGTGCCAGCGAACCGTTGCTTGCATTCCAGGGCAAGATGGGGCCGATGCGATGGCTCACTCCTGATCTCATCGGGCAAACCAGACGGCTAGCCGCGGCGGGTTGCCGCCGGCTGCTGGTCTTGCCCATCAGTTTCACCAGCGAGAACATCGCAACCCTGTACGAGTTGGATGTGAAACTGTCGCAGGTGGCCGGCGCGGCCGGCATCACGGAGTATCACCGCGGTGCCGCATTGAACCTGGACACGTCGTGGCTGTCTTCCCTGGTGGAATACTTGGCTACCAACGCCTTTCCTGGACCTTGGCGCGAGGCTGCCGCCCAGGGATGAAGCCGTTCGTTCCGTCCGCCGGTATCTGCGTAATCTCGGAA